>JAPOYX010000198.1:41201-125564 GCA_026706345.1 Gemmatimonadota bacterium
GATGGTATCATCCTCAAATCCCGGAATCCGCCTGTCTGCGGCCAACGGGTTCGGATAAATTACCTCTTCGGGCGGGCTCAGCGTGTTGACCTGATTGCCGCCACCACCACCGAATTCCGCAATCTGGACGTATGGTCCGACAAAATTCGGCGCCGCGAAGTTGTTCACCAGCTTGGGAGATACGAAGTCATACACCCGGCCGATATTGAAATCGGCGCCGAGCGTCAGGCCTTCATGGATAAACCGGGCGTACGGATGGCCCTGCTTGACGGCAGATGATGTCGGATCGCTCACGTCTGTTACGGGTGACGCGCCTTCACTCAGACCCAGATTCGGCGGGATCATCGTACTATTGTAACCAACCGGATGGGCGACCGTCGCCGTCGGGAACTGATCGATGAACCCCGAAGCGCGGTAGACGCGATACTTCGCGAAATCAATAGATCCCGTACCAGGATCACGGGCGGTTTCAGCGTTATTGGCCCACGCCAGCGCGATCGTACCGTTATTCGTCGGGAACACGGAAAGCGTCGGAGGAGGAGGCGGGTGGAACAACGCGCCGCTGGTTGCGCCTCGACCGAAGTTCATGACCTCGGTCATCGCTTTGCCGTCGGCGTCCCGCACAATCGAACCATCCGCATTGTACACCGGAAGAATGCGGTCATTGGAACCATCCCAGTAGTACGTATCATTGGCTGGATTGTACTTGCGCTGCATCCAGACGTCCTGCGCCCGGAGATACACGTCGTACGCACCGTCTTTCCCGGCGCCAGCCAGGTCGACGTGCCAGATGGTCAGGGACTCACCGGGACCCTTGGTGTACGGACCCCATCCCAACGCGTTTCGAATACAACCGGGACCGGAAGTCTCTTCCTTGGTGTCGGAACCCTCATACGGATCCGGTACGATGCCTTTGAACACCCCGTCAAGATCGAAAAGGGTTATGTGGTCATACATCCCCTTCCTCAGCCCGACGCCAGCCCGAAGGCCCGGATTATTAGCCTGCGTCAGGTTACGCGGATCGCCCCAGAGCATACCCATGCCTTCGGCCGACTGCCCGGTCTGCGTCTTGGCGGTCCAGGTGCTGATATCCGTGGTGTCGGTCATCCTGCCGCCGCTTGTGAACAACGTCGCGTTCGCGGTAATGTCACCCGAAACCGCGTTGTTCCGGATCGTAGCGTCGGTCAGATACTTCGTCATACTACCGATGTACCAGTTGTACACACCCCGAAGGTCGGCAACCCACCACTCGTGAGTCTGAAACAAGCCGATGGAGGGCGCTTCGAAGATATCCAGCGCCGCTTCGGCGTCCAGATCTCCCATTGGCCCCCTGCCATCGCCTTCCAGCACCATCAGGGAGGCTTCGCCCACGTGCATGGGATTGAAGAGGCCGAGGGTCGTGTTCCAGAGATAGGTGTCCACACCATCGATACCGGGTGCATCTTCGTCGAACATGGTGACCAGGCCCGAATAGAAACGCGGCCCGTAAGGCGGCCGGTCGAATCGACCTGAATTGATCAGGTCTACCGGGGTCGCGAGGGGCATGGTTCTGCGAAACACGCCGGGAGGCTGCTTGTCGTCACCGCCGCCTCCACCAGAGACGCCTCCGCCCTGCGGAGAACGGGCCACCCCAATATCGAAGTCATAGTTGAAGATCGCGAAGAAGTTCTTGATGACGATGTCTTTCTGGACATTCTTTCCATCTAATAGAATGTCAACTTCGCCTGTAACGTCCAACACGTTGCGAAGAAGTATGAAATCGTTGGTATGGCCGTAGCCGTAACTGAAACTGTACGACTGGCGATGAACGTTAACCCCGTTGTTGGTTTTGAATGTCGTGTCCGTAATAAACGGCTCGCGGTAACCACCCGGTCCTACGGTGCCGAGACCAAAACCGTCGCTTCCCATACCGCCCAGATCCGACCAGTAACCCGTGGGTAGGTGGACCGGCGCGAGCTTCGGGAATCTGTAGACGTTGTTGGTTCCTACGAAAGCGCCCTCGACGCGGTCGCTTCCGGCTCCCGCCTTCGACACGTCGGGAAGATATGCGGTTATCCCGAAGGCGCTCGCCCATAACGGCTGGTCAAATCCGCCCGTCGGGTACGTAAAAGACGGAAAACCCATTGACGGAGCCATGCTTCGACCGGAACCACGCCAACCGTTGTGGGTGAAGGTGTCGCTCAATTCCGAATTCATATTGACCATGTAATGGTTGCCGGCGAGAAATGCCGACTCTTTTTCGCCTATGGCCAACTCCTCCGGAATCCGGCTGTTAATCGGCTCCAGACGATCGCGGGACGGAGCATCAGGCCGGGCGTTGAGAAATTGGGATATCCCAAAAACCGCCAATGCCGCGATTGCGACCGCGCCGGCTACAATATATCGACGCCAATTCTTCAAAACGAACCTCCTTTTCCGGCGACGTCAGGTGATACGCCGCCAGAGCATTCGGGTCGTGAAAGCACGCGATTACGCGCGTGCTTTCACGGATTTTGTGAAACTACCAGGACAGGTTGAGGCCTACCCATATATCGCGCGGTTGATTGTTCTGGGTGCCGATCCCGCCGACGGGTCCGCCGTTTATCCCCACCGGATCGCCACGACGCTGCCAGCGGTCGGAAGCCGAAAAGGTGGAGCCCGTGATGACACTGTAGACGTTTACGCGATCGAAGAGGTTGTTGACCTGGGTGAATACACCGAGACTCACGTTACCCAGATCGAACGACTTCTGCGCATAAAGATCGGTGGTCCAGGTCCACGGAGATCGCCTGGACGAGGCAAGCAGCCCGAGGGGATCGACGATATCCTCACTCGACGTACGGTACTGATTGCCGCTTTGCGCCTTGGTCAGGAACGACGCGGTTATCCCGTAAGGAAGCTCCAACAGCAGGTTCGTTACTATACGGTGGCGCCGATCAAACTGCGTATACTCCCGTATATAGGTCACCGGCACAGGCGTGCCGTCCACGAAATCTGCGAAAGAAGTAACCGTATCACCGTTGCGCTCGCGGAACGACAGTGGCGTAATCAAATCAGTGGTAAACGCCAGGGTGTAGTTGGCTCGCAGGGAGAAACGATTGGCCATCTGCCGCCTGAACGAAAGTTCAAGACCCCGGGTATCCTGCGCGTAAGTGGGAAGCAGGACGGAGATCTCGCGTTGAGAACCGCCGATGAAGGCAGTCTCAGGAGCAAAGAGCCACTGCAGCGGCAGACTGTTCACATCACGGAAATACCCGGTGGCATCCAGATAGTATCCCGGATAAATCTCGGCCTGCAGACCCATTTCGTAGTTCGTCGACTTCTGGTACGGCAGGTCCGGATTTCCGTGATTCCTTTCGAACGGAGAGGACTGCACAAGACCGTCGTACAGGTTGTTCAACGGAGGACGCTGGTTGAATATACCGTACGAGTAGTGCAACGCCGCCCGGTCCGTAATCGGATGGGAGATACCCAGCCGGGGAGCCAGCGCGGTCTTTATCGAAGGTTCGATGGTCCGGTAGTCCGGGTCGTCGTGAATGGTAAGAGGGCCCGAACGAGGACGGAACGGATTGATCGCATTGGCGTTCGCGTTGAAGATATCCAGGCGCAAGCCCGCGTTAACCACCAGGCTGCCGTATTCGATACGGTCCTGCATGTACGCGAAGTATTCGTACGGGTAGACGTGGGTCTGCCGTCCCGACAACGGAAGGATACTATTGGACGGGTCCGCGTTCAATTCGTTGAAAAGCGGCACGGCGGCGCCACGCGCGGGCCCCCGGGCGTTCTCCTCGAAATCATACAGGGTAATTCCGAGACCCGCCTTGAACTGGTGGTTCGACGTGACCTGGCTTGTGATGGAGAAGTTGGCGTCGGTCTTGAACGGGCGCAGACTGCTGTAATTACCGAAATCGATCGACGCGTATGCTTCGTCGCCATACACAAGGTATCCGCTCTGAGAGCCCTGCTCCGTCGGGTTGTAGCCTAGAGAGGAGATGAATTCCGGCGAATCGCCCGGAAGCGGCTCTTTCCCGTACTTGGGATTGTAACGCTCGTTGTACTCGCGCAAATGACTGAAACGGACTTCATAGAAAGTGCGCGTACTGAGCGTGTGGGTGAAAGCTACGTTGAAATGCAGACGACCGTTGTAGGCCTGGTTTCTTCCTTCGGCGATGTACTTCCAACCGTAAGGCGTGCTACGCTGCCCTTTCTTGCTGAAGAAACCCTCATCCTCGATGAGCCCGGACATGGACAGCTTCATACTGGTCCTCGGCCGGTAAGTCGCCTTGACGAATGCATTCATCAGACGGCTGTAGTCGTGAGGATTCCGCCCCCAGCTTTCGTTGAACCGACCGGAAGCGAACCAGTTCAGCTTGCCGCCCAACGGCCCGCCCATGCCGAAATCGATCTGCACCGGGCGCTTCTCGGTCCGGTTGTTGCGGGCGAACGCATTGTACTTGTCCGGGTGAAAAACGCGGTCGACGGACTTGCTGGCTTCGTCGGAGACCGGAGCGCCATTCGTGAGATACGAGAAATTCAGGGACTCGATCTCCGGATTGATCCGATCATAGTCCCAGTAGTAGTTGTCGCGGCTGTAACTCGCCGTCCAACCGTCTGCGGGGCCGGTCGTGATCAACGTATCGAACGGGTCTTTCAGCCTCAGGCCGTCCTCGGCCCTGGCCGGATCATTATTGAACTTGTTCGTCTTCTCGATCGCGTCGTCTATCGCAGTGCGGAGATCATCTTCCGACAGGGTGCCGGCCCGGTACGCGTCGGCCAAATCCATGTCCGGCGGCTTGGCCCAGTTGAGTCCCTTCTGGCCCAGAGTGCGGTATTCGAAGTTACCGCTGAATTGCGAACCGCCGTCCCTCGTTACGACGGAGGTGATACCGGACAGTGCATTCACGTACTCTGCGTTGAACGTACCCGTCTTGACCTCAAGTTCCTGGATCATGTACGGATTGATCTCGAATGCCTGAGCCCTGTTTTGATGCTGGCCCGTCACCGTGGAACCGTCGACCGTGGTCTGCTGGTCCTGGGCGCGGCCGCCGCGGAGGTTTCCGGCGAAGCTGCCCGCCGTGGTCAGGACCACTTCGGCGATATTCACGATGGGAAGCGCCTGGATTTCCTCGGCGTCCACGATGGTCCGCGTGGAGGTAAGGCTCTTCTCCACCAGGTCCCGAGTCGCCACGACCTCGACCGCTTCGGCGGATTCCAGTATCGTGGATTCCAGTTCGAAGTTCAACGTGGTGGTAAGGTCGGCGTTGACTCCCGTACCCACCACACGCAACGGAACGTAACCGATGACGTTCACCACCAGGGTATAGGTACCGGGCGGTACGTTCAGGATGAAATACTCGCCCATGTCATTCGCCATCGCACCCATTACCGTGCCCTCAACGCGAACACTGGCTGCCGGCAGCGGTTCCCGCGTCGCCTGATCGACCACGACACCGGAAATCTTACCCAGCGACAACTGCGCCAGCGCATCCGTCGAGAAACTGAGCAATAACGCAAAGGCGAACGCGAAGCGTAAAGCTCGTGAAATTATGGTAGACATCTAATTCACTCCTCGTTTGACAGAGCCCTTCTGAGTATTGTCAGCTTGCCCCGGCCTGCTGACGGTATCTAAGCATTGCAGACTCAACTTCAAAATCGAAACGTACGTTGGTAACACTCACCTCCCTCCAGCGATAGTAATGGGGCAATAGTATATAATGAATAATCCTAATACCTTTATGTTAGAACCGACATACGAATGGCCGCGTGCAAGGGCGTGAACACGCGACGAAACAACGGTAATTGAAAGCGCAGGAATTCAAATCGTTTATCAAATGCAAACAGCGTGCCAGATTTCAAACGACTTGCCAATACGCGTCCGGCTGTATCCGAAACTCCATGGGACTCTAAGTAAAACAAGACCGTCAGCCGTATTCCGCCCACTGCATGGGGCCGATGCGGACGACAAGAAACACGAAATAAATTTCATCCTTCCATGTAGACTGAAACGAATTGCATAACACGGCCCGAACCCATTACAATATCATACTCATCGCAATACCCGCGCCCGCCGCCATATCTTCCTTGACATTATGCACGGACCCGCATAAGGTGTTGCGCTGGTGATGGTTCGGTTGTGTTTAGTTATTCGCTTGCAACGATTAGTAAGTATATATGCGGTCCTTTTCATAGTCAACATTTTATTTCATTTTTTTCAAAAAAGTACGCGATAGGTAGTTTCGGGCTTGAAGAAAAGCGGGTTCGAGCGGCTGCGGGAAGAAAAGCGGGTTCGCATGGAAAACAGGGCATGGTTTCAGTGCATAGAAGGCTGCAGCGAAACCTATCCTCTGAACGAAATCATCTATCGATGCCGTGTCTGCGGGGGCCTCCTCGACGTCGCCCATGACCTGGAAAGCCTCGGGGCCCGCGGCGCCGCGGCCTGGATGAGGCTGTTCGACGAGCGGTACCGGCGAACGGACTATCCCTACGGGAGCTCGGTCTGGGGAAAGAAGGAATGGGTCTGTCCCGCGGTGGACGATCAGCACGTCGTCTCCATCTACGAGGGCGGCAGCAACCTGTTCTGGGCCGAGCGGCTCGGCAGGGAACTCGGCCTCGACGACCTGTGGGTGAAACAGTGCGGAAACAACCACACCGGTTCATTCAAGGACCTGGGCATGACCGTGCTGGTCTCCATGGTGAACCAGATGATAGCGGAAGGCAAAGGAATCAGGGGGATCGCGTGCGCATCCACGGGAGACACCTCGGCTTCGCTGGCGGCCTACTGCGCCTCGGCGGGCATCCCGGCCATCGTGTTTCTGCCCAGGGACAAGGTTTCCGTGACCCAGCTCATACAGCCCATCTCCCACGGCGCGCTGACCCTATCGCTGGATACGGATTTCGATGGATGCATGGAGATCGTCCAGCAGGTGGCGGAAAACGAGGGCATCTACCTGGCGAATTCCATGAACTCCCTGCGCCTGGAGGGGCAGAAGACGATCGGGATCGAGATCTGCCAGCAGTTCGACTGGGAGGTGCCCGACCTGATCATCATCCCGGGCGGAAACCTGGGCAATGTCTCCGCGCTGGGCAAGGGATTCCTGATGATGGAGGAGCTCGGGCTGATCGACAAGCGCCCGCGCATCGTCTGCGCGCAGGCCGCGCGGGCCAATCCGCTCTACCTGAGCTACCTGAAGGGGTTCGGCGAATACGAACCCGTCCATGCCGAAAAGACCGTTGCCAGCGCCATTCAGATCGGCAACCCCGTCAGCTACAAACGCGCGGTGCGCGTGTTGCGGACCTTCGACGGCAAAGTCGAACAGGCCACCGAGGACGAAATCGCGAACGCCTCCGCCCGGGGCGATCTTACCGGACTCTACAACTGTCCGCACACGGGCGTCGCGCTGGCGGCGCTCTTCAAAATGGTCGAACGGGGCGAGATTCACGCCTCGGACCGTGTCATCATCATCTCCACGGCGAACGGCCTGAAGTTCACCGATTTCAAAGTCGGATACCACGAAAACCGGCTGAACGACGTCAAAGTGAAACATGGACAGTCTCCCCTCGAACTTCCCGCCCGTTACGATGACGTGGTACGGGCGATCGACCGGACGCTGGCATGATGAGAGCGATACCGACCACCGGCGCGACCGCCTTTCCCGTGGCCGGAGCCCTGCTGACCCTTGCCCTGCTCGTCCTCGCCTGCGGCGGTCCTTTGCAGTTCCGCGGCGGACCTTCCGGGCCGGAACGCCGCCTGGCAGAGGACATAGGCCGGATCCTGGACCACCCGGACCTGGCGCCCATGACCATAGGCGTGAAAGTCGTGTCGCCGGTCACCGGCCGAACCCTCTTCTCGCGGCATTCCGGCGGACTGTTTCATCCCGCGTCCAATACGAAGCTGTTCACCGCCGCGGGCGTCCTGCGTACCATGGGACCGGACTATCGCTATCTGACGACCGTGTTCGGCGACGGAGACGCCTATGCCAGGGGCGATACCCTCTACACTTCGCTTTATCTTCTCGGCCGCGGAGACCCACTGCTGGAATCGGCGCACCTGGACAGCCTCGCCGTCGTCGTCGCCGAATGGTGCGGGACGCGGGTCATCGCGGGCGACATCGTCGTCGACGACGCCTACCTGGACGGGGTACCCTACGGCGAAGGATGGATGTGGGACGACGTGCAGTACAGCTACTCCGCCTCGCTGAACGCGCTCTCGGTGAACGGCAACAGCGTGTGGATCGGTGTATCTCCCGGCGCCGCCGTCGGCGCGCCCGTGACGGTCCGAGTGGATCCGCCGACGACGTCCGTCACCTTCGAAGTGGAGGCCCTGACGGCGGCGGCCGGGGATACGTCGGCCGTCGAACCGCTCCGGGTCGAACGGGACTGGCCGGCGCGGTCCAACCGAATCGTCGTGACCGGCCGCCTCGGGATGGACGCGAAAGAGCAGGCATACTACCGGTCCGTCGAAGAACCCGGGCTGTACGCGGGAAACCTGTTCCGGGACACGCTGCAGGGCCGCGGCATCCGCGTCACCGGCCCCGTGCGAAGGGGGATCACGCCGACGCGCGCACGGGCGCTGGCGACGTGGTCATCGCCGGTGCCCGGGGCCCTGGCCCTTTTGCTCAAGTACAGCAGCAACCTGACGGCGGAACTGCTCGTTAAAACCATGGGACGCCACGTCACAGGCGAGACGGGTACGGCCGTCGACGGTCTGGCCGCGCTGCGGGGGGTCCTGACGGACTATATCGCCCTGGACCCGGCCGCCTACCGGTTCGCCGACGGTTCCGGCCTGTCGTGGTACAACTACGTGTCCCCCGACCAGATCGTGGACCTGCTGACGGCCATGTACCACGATGCCGCGATCGGCGGGAGCTTTCGGGAGGCATTGCCCGTCGCGGGAGTGGACGGCTCCCTGAGGAACCGGATGAAGGATACGGCGGCCATGGGCAATCTCCGGGCGAAGACCGGCACCCTGACCGGCGTGAGCTGCCTGAGCGGCTATGTAAGCACCCGGGACGGCGAACCCCTGGTCTTCTCGATCATGATGAACAATTTCGTCGGCCCGGCGTCGACCGCCCGTCGAGCGCAGGATGAAATCGGCGTCCTGCTGGCGGGTTTCAGTCGAAAGTGACCTGATTGAATCAACTGCCCGGAAGGGGTCGAACATGGCGGGTTCCAGGGATCCACACGTAGAAGGCCGGGTCAACCGGGCGCACTATTCGAGCAAGACGGAACTGTCGGCGCGGCTTTTTGCCGTCCTGGACCTGACTGCGGAGGATCGGGGACTGAAGCTGATTCCCCAGCTCTCCCGGGCGGTGAGGCGGGGAGACGTCCTGGAACTCATCTGCACCGACGAAGAAGACGCCGGTCCGGGTTCGAAGGTGAACCGGGCCGCCTACATCGGCTTCGCGGAAGTTTCGGAAACGGGTTTGCTGCTGTGCGGCGATACCGTCACCGTCCGGCAGGAAGAGATCGGGGAGATCGCGGGATTCGACGAGACGCACCTGCCCAACCATCTGAACGTCGTGCTTCGGTCGAACCGTTGCGGCACGGGCCGAGAAAGAGAACTTCCCCTGGACGTGCCGATCACCTTTTCCGGCATATGCGCGGATACGGACCGGGACATCGGATTCTGAGCCCCTGGCCGGCCGCCTGGTACGCCGATCGCCCGATCCGTCGAGCGCCTGGTCCACCTGCCTGGCCCACCCGGCACCGGTCCGAAGACCCCGCGCGGCCAACGGCGTTCCTCCCAACCTACCGTCCGCCGGCCAGTTCTTCCCGCAACGCGACGTAACTGTCGTATCGCTCCCTGGACACGGCTCCCGCCGACAAGGCGGTCCGCAGGGTGCAGTCCGGTTCGTGGACGTGCGTACAATCGTGAAACCTGCAGCCCGACAGGTGGTCGCGCATTTCGGGGAACAGTTCCGGCAGCTCGCGGGGCGACACGTCCCACAGGCTGAATTCCCGGATTCCCGGAGAATCGATGACCAGGCCGCCGGCAACGAGCCTGTGCGCGGCGAGATAGGTGGTGGTATGCCGGCCCCGGCCCGTCGTCCGGTTCACCTCGCGAATCCGGAGTCCCAGACCGGGCTGTATGGCGTTGAGCAGGGAGGTCTTTCCCGCGCCGGACGGACCCGCGATCGCGGATGTCCTGTTCCGTAGCGTGGCCTTCAGCACATCGACCCCCTGCATGGTCACGGCGCTGGTCGGGATGACGCGGAAACCGGCCCTTGTGTAGATCCCCGGTATATCCGGATCCGCGTCCGTCGCCAGGTCTATCTTGTTCAGGCAGATGACCGGGGCCAGGTTGCCGGCTTCCGCGGCCACGAGCAGGCGGTCCAGCAACTGCAGATTCGGCTGCGGGTTCCTCACGGCGAAGACGACGACGAGATAGTCGGCATTGGCGATCATGATCTGCTCGACGCGCCGCCTGCCGGGGGCGAGACGGGAGAGTTTCGAGCGGCGGGGAAGCACCTCTTCTATGGCGCCCGTTTCCCCCTGGTCCTCCACGACGCGCACGCGGTCGCCGATGGCAACCGGGTTCACCGCTTCAATGCGGCCGACCTGCTCCACGGAGTGATGCCGGTCGTCCCGCTCCGGATAGATCAGCGCTTTCTTCATCCTGCTGCGCAGCGCGCAGGCGAGGATCCCGTGCCGGGTCTCCACGTCGAACACGCCCCGGTGTTCCCTGATTACGATGCCTTCCATGGTATTCATGATCGAAATGCCGGCTCCCCGGCCGTTTCTCCGGCCATCGTTTCCCGATTCTCCGGTCTGGGCCGGCCCGGTTCGCCTGTCAGGCCGTCCGGGTCCATGCCGCCTGGTCCGCCTGGTCCGCCTGGCCCGCCTGGCCCGTGCACAACGTGTACAACAGCCGCCGCATGACGAGTTCGGGCGACAGCGTGCTGGTCTTCAGCGCTATATCGGCCTCGGACAGCGCCTCGAAACCGTTTAACAGGTCTCGTCCCGCAAGGAGCCTGGACTGGGCGGCGTAGCGGTTGTAAAACCGGTTGAACCCCCAACCCAGCTGCAGTTTCTTCTTGATATCGTCGTCGTTCCGGCGCTCCCGTTTCAGGAACCGTATCTTCCAAAGTATCACCAGATGACGGACGAAGAGCGATACGATGGCCTGGGGCGCGTCGCCGCCGTCAATCGCGCGCTGGTAGGCGCCCAGCGCCCTGGCCAGGTCTTTCTCGCCCACGGCCTCGGCGATGTCGAATACCGAACCTGCGCGAACGGGTCCGAGCGAACTTTCCACGTCTCCGGCCGCTATCGTTTCCCGGCCGCCGACGAACACGGCCAGCTTTTCCAGCTCTCCGGCCAGTTCCCCCAGGTCCTGCCCCACGACGGCCTGCAACTGGTGGGCGGCCTCCGAGGTCAGGCGCTTCCCGTAGCGCCGCGCGTGCTGCTGAAGCCATGCCGGAACCCGTTCGGGAAACAGCGGGTAGAACACCACCGAAACCGCCGCCGCCGCCAGCCGTCCGTACAGTTTGGTCTTCAGGTTCACCCGGGGCGCCTCGAGCACCAGGACCGTGCTTGACGCGGGCCGCTCAGCGTAATCCGCGACGGCTTCCCGGTCCTTCTGCGGCAATCGGTGGAAATCCCTCGCCACGACGATCCGGCGGTCCGTCATCATGGGCACCAGCGATGCGGCCGTCAGGATCGCGGTGGCGTCGCTTTCGTCGCCGCGAAACACGTCCAGGCAGAACGCTTCCGTCCCGGGGTCGATGACGCGGGCGACCAGGGCGTCTATGGCTTCTTCCTTCCGGTACGCCTCGTCGCCGGTGAAGAAGTACACCGGATCGATCCGGCCCCGCTCTATCTGTTCGATCAGCTGTTCTGGGTTCATTTCGGCACCTTGCCGCCGAACCACGGCCGACCGTATCGGGCCGGGCTCATCCAGCGGCGCAAATCGGGTTACGGGACACGCAGCATACAATATATATTCAAGTCAAGCCACCTGATACCTTCAAGTCAAGCCGCCTGTGGCATACCTCGACCGAATCCGGGCATTGAAACCGGGTCGGCAGAACGGATGCTTCGACATGACGCGCATCGACCGGACCGCGATAGGAGACCGCCTGGAAGAACTGTACCGTTCTTTCGACTTTTCGATGATCTCGCCTGATCCGCTCGAAGTGGTGAGACGCTTCAACCGACCGGAAGATCAAGAGATCGCCGGCCTGGTCGCGGCTTCACTGGCCTACGGCCGGGCTGAATTGATCACGGGAGCGGCCGCTGAAGCGTTGGGGAGGATGGGGGAAGCGCCCCGGGACTTCGTCATGGGCTTCGACCCGGGACGGGACGGCGGACGATTCGACGGGTTCGTATACCGGTGGACGCGGGGGCGAGACCTGTCGATGCTGGTGGGGCTCATGCAGCAGGCCCTGCGCCGGCATGGCTCCCTTGGCGCGCTCTTCGCCCGGGGCCACCGCGCATCGGACCCCCATACGGGTCCCGCGCTGAGCCATTTCACCGATACGCTCCTCGGGTACGCGCGGGAGGATCACCCCGCGGAACGGCGCGGGGCGAAAACGGGGATCCGCTACCTGTTGCCCTCCCCGAGAACGGGAAGCGCCTGCAAGCGGATGAACCTCTACGTCCGCTGGATGGTACGCCGGGACGCCCCGGACCTGGGTCTCTGGCAGCGTATTTCCCCCTCCAGCCTGGTCATGCCGATCGACACCCACGTGGCCCGGATTTCCAGGCGGCTGGGCCTGACGTCCCGCCGACAGGCGGATTGGAAAATGGCCGAGGAAGTCACGCGGGCGCTGAGAAGATTCGACCCGGACGATCCGGTGAAATACGACTTCGCCATGTGCCACTGGGGCATGCTGGAGTTCAGAAACCGCCGCTGATTCGTTTCTGCTTGCCGGGAACGGAAGTATCTTCCTATTTTACCGTGTTTTGTAGCGGCCAGGCATCCACAGGATCCACGAAAAAGACGCAGTCCCCGGTCACACGGCCACGGAGGGAACATGCTGGACCAGCGATTCGTCAGGAACAATCCCGAAACGGTAAAGCAGGCGGTCGCGAACAAGAACGAGCGGGTCGACGTCGACCAGTTCCTCGACCTGGACGTCCGGCGCCGGGAGCTGCTGCAGACGAGCGAATCGCTCAAACAGCAGCGAAATACCGTGTCCGACGAAATCGCGCGCATGAAGCGCGGCGGCGAAGACGCTTCCGCGCGGATCGAGGAAATGCGGGAGGTGTCCGCGCGCATCAAGGATATCGACGCCCACCTGGCCGGCATCCAGGACAGCCTGCAGTCCGTGCTCGAGCGCCTGCCCAACATCCCCCATCCCACGGTGCCGGTCGGCGCGGACGAAAGCGCCAACGTGGAGGTGCGCCGCTGGGGCGCCACGCCCGAGGTGGAGTTCGAACGCAAGGCCCACTGGGACCTCGGGGAAGCCCTCGACATCATCGATTTCCAGCGGGCGGGCAAGATATCGGGCAGCCATTTCGTCCTCTTCAAGGGAGACGGCGCCAGGCTGCAGCGCGCGCTGATCCAGTTCATGCTCGACCTCCATATCCAGAAGCACGGATACACGGAGGTCATCCCGCCCTTCATCGTCAACCGCCAGAGCATGTTCGGCACGGGGCAGCTGCCCAAGATGGAAGAAGACATGTACCGGACGGACCTGGACGACCTGTTCCTCATACCCACCGCGGAAGTCCCCGTCACCAACATGCACCGCGACGAAATGCTCGCCGGGGACGACCTGCCGATCTGCTACACGGCCTACAGCCCCTGCTTCCGCCGCGAAGCCGGCTCCTACGGGCGGGAGACCCGGGGACTGATCCGGGTGCACCAGTTCGACAAGGTGGAGATGGTCAAGTTCGTCCGTCCCGAGACCTCCTACGATGAACTGGAAACGCTGGTGAACGACGCGGAGGAAGTGCTGCAGTTGTTGAACATCCCCTACCGCGTGGTGGTCCTGAGCACGGGCGACCTGAGTTTCGCCGCGGCGAAGTGCTATGACCTGGAAGCCTGGGCGCCCGGCGTAAACCGCTGGCTGGAAGTCTCCTCGTGCAGCAATTTCGAGGATTTCCAGGCGCGAAGAAGCGGTATCCGATATCGGGACGAGGACGGCAAAAGCCGGTTCGTGCACACCCTGAACGGATCCGGCATGGGCATGGCGCGGACCCTGATCGCGGTTCTCGAACACTATCAGACCGGGCGGGGCAGCATCCGCGTACCGGAGGTGCTGGTACCCTATATGGGCGGGTTGAAGGAAATCGGGTGAGTGCTCCCAATCATTCGAACATGCCGGCAATTCCTGAACGGATCAGATTCGATTCCGGAAGCCCCGATCAGACGGCGCGTCTCGGAGAGCGCCTGGCCGCGCGGCTGGAGCCGGGAGACACGGTGCTGGTAACCGGCGATCTCGGCGCGGGAAAGACCCGTTTCATCCAGGGGATATGCGCCGGCCTGGGCATCGGCGAACCGGTCACGAGTCCCACCTTCACCCTCGTCAACGAGTACGACGGTCGGCTTGGCCGACTTCGAGTGGCCCATTTCGACTTCTACCGGCTGGACAGCCCGGATTCGGTGCTGGAACTCGGCTTCGACGAATACGTGGACACCTGCGTCTGTCTCGTGGAATGGGGCGACAAATTTCCGGAGATCATGCCCTCCGACGCGATCACGGTGCATATCGAAATCGGAGACGGAACGCGTAGAGTGCTGGAGATAACCGGCGGCGGCCTCGTATCCGATCCGGAAGAGGCGGCGCCCTGACCGCGGCGACACCGGGCGGGAACAGACGGGGCCAGACGGGACCGGGTGGCTAAAGGGGTTTTATAGCCGGCTGCGCGACGGCCTGATTGGGGAGCAGGGCGGGAACGTGGGATTCCACCACGGTGATGCCCATGGCTCGTTTCAGCACTTCGTCCATGGTCGCCACCGGGCGGAGATCGATCCCTTCCTTTACTTCCGGCGGTACATCCACCAGGTCCTTCCGGTTGCGCTGAGGGATCGCCACTTCCCTGATACCCGCCCGGCGCGCGGCGATCAGTTTCTCGTTCAGCCCGCCGATGGGCAACACGTTTCCGCGGAGCGTGATCTCGCCCGTCATGGCGATATCGCACCGCACCGGCACGCCGGTCAGCGCCGAACAGAGCGCCGTCGCGATGGTGATCCCGGCGGAGGGGCCATCCTTGGGGATCGCGCCCTCGGGCATGTGCACGTGAATCTCGACGTTCTTGTAGAAGTCCGGCTCGAGTCCCAGCGAGGCCGCACGGGAACGGGCGTAGGTGAGTGCCGCGTGGGCCGACTCCCGCATCACTTCGCCCAGCTGGCCGGTAAGCGTCAGCCTCCCCGCGCCACGGCGGTTCAGGACGCTGACCTCGATGGTAAGGATATCGCCTCCCGACTGTGTCCAGGCGAGTCCCGTCGCCAGGCCCACCGAATCCTGTTTCACGACTTCCGAATCCAGGTAACGCGGCACGCCGAGGTGATCGGAAAGCTGCCTGCGCGTAACCTGCATACCTTTTCCCGACTTGCCTTCCACCACCTTTCGGGCCAGCTTGCGGCACACGGCGGCGATGTGACGTTCCAGTCCCCGGACGCCGGCTTCTCGCGTGTACTCCCGGATGATGCCCAACAGGGCTTCCTTCCTGAAGGTGACGCGCTCCTTCTTCAATCCGTGGGCTTCCACCTGCTTGGGTACCAGGAAACCCCGGGCGATGGCCAGTTTCTGGGTTTCGAGATAGCCGGGCAGCTCGAGGATCTCCATACGGTCGTTCAGGGCCGGGGGGATGGTGTCGGTCGTGTTGGCCGTCGTCAGGAACAACACCCGGGACAGATCGTAATCCACTTCAAGGTAGTGGTCGTTGAAAGTGTTGTTCTGTTCGGGGTCCAGCACCTCCAGCAGGGCTGACGCGGGGTCGCCGCGCACGTCCCGGCCCAGCTTGTCCACCTCGTCGAGCAGGATGACCGGATTGACGCTCCCGGCGCGGCGCATCGCCTGTATGATGCGTCCGGGCATGGAACCGATATAGGTCCGGCGATGGCCCCGTATCTCGGCTTCGTCGTGTACGCCGCCGAGAGACATGCGGACGAATTTGCGGCCCATGGCGCGTGCGATCGAACGGCCCAGAGACGTCTTGCCCACGCCGGGCGGACCGACCAGGCACAGGATCGGACCCTTAAGGTGCCGGGTGAGCTGGATCACCGACAGGTACTCGAGAATGTGTTCCTTCGGTTTTTCCAGCCCGTAGTGATCGGCATCGAGGACGGACTCCACTTTTACGATGTCCCGGTTGTCCCGCGTCCGCTTTCGCCACGGCACCTCGACGAGCCACTCGAGGTAGTTGCGGATCACCGTCGCTTCGGGCGAGGTGGGATGCATCTGCTGGAGCTTGTCCAGTTCGTTCATGGCCTTTTCGTGGGCCTCTTTAGGCATCTTCGCGTCTGCGATCTGCTGTGCCAGGCCACCCAGGTTTTCCGGCAGGTCCTCCAGTTCGCCCAGTTCCTGCTTGATCACGCGCATCTGCTCCTGGAGGAAGAACTCCCGCTGCGATTTGTGAATCCTTTCCCGGACTTCGCCGTCGAGCTGGTTCTTGATCTCCAGGATCTCCAGCTCCGTGGCCAGAATGGCGGCCAGTTCATCGAGCTGCTCGGTGATCGAGGGCGCCTCGATGAGCCGCTGCTTGACCTGGGGGCTCTGCTGGATGAAGGCCGACATCGTATCCACCAGGCGCTGGGCGTCATCCATGTTCTGCAGGGACAGCAGGATCTCGTCGGGCGCCTGCTGGTTCAGCTTGATGTACTCCGAGAACTGATCCACGACCGTCCGCAGTCTCGCCTGCACCTCCGCCTGATTGTCTTCGGTTTCCTCGACCAGGGCGATCTTGACGCGCATGTAGGGGTCGGTGGACAGAAACCGGACGATCCGCGCCCGGACGATCCCCTCGACGAGTACGCGGATGAGGCCGTTGGGCAGCTTTACCACCTGCAGGATCCGGGCCACGATCCCCGTTCTGTGTACGTCCTCCTTCACGGGGGTTTCGACATCCGGGTTGCGCTGGGCGGTCAGGAAGAGCAGACGGTCGTTGTTGACCCCGTGCTCCAGGGCCTTGATGGAAGCGTCCCTCGCAATGATGAGAGGGTATTCCATGTACGGGAACACGACCACTTCACGGAGCGGTATGAGGGGCAGCTTGTCGTCGAATGTAATGGGGTCGGTGCGTTTCAGGGTAATCATGGGAAATCGTCGGACGGCTGGTTCGCGGGAACGGGCAGGCGGACCGCGGGTGGAGGTCAGGCGCTCTGCTTGCTTTCCTTGCCCTGGACGTAGACGGGCGGCGCTTTTTCTTTCACGGTTTCCTCCGTAACGACGACCTCGCGCAGGTCGTCCCGCGTCGGCGCGTCGAACATCACGTCCAGCATCACTTCCTCGAGGATGGACCGCAACGAACGCGCGCCCGTCTTCTTGTCCATCGCCTCCTTCACCACAGCCTGGAGGGCTTCGTCCGTGAAGGTCAGCTTGACGTCTTCCATTTCGAGCAGCCGCTGGTACTGCTTCACGAGGGCGTTCCTGGGCTTGAGCAGGATTTCCATCAGCGCATCGGCGTCGAGTTCGCCCAGCGTGGCGATCACGGGCAGCCTGCCGATGATTTCCGGTATCAGCCCGTACTGCAGCAGGTCGTCGGGTTCGACCCGGGCGAGGAGTTCACTCGTATTGCGGCCCGCGGAATTCTTCGACACGCCGCCGAATCCGATGGTCCCTTCCGCGGTCCGCCGTTCGATGATCTGGTCGAGATCGTCGAAAGCGCCACCGCAGATGAAGAGGATGTTCCGCGTGTTGATCTGGACGAAGTTCTGTTCGGGGTGTTTCCGGCCGCCCTTCGGAGGTACGTTGGCGATGGTTCCTTCAAGCATCTTGAGCAGGGACTGCTGCACGCCTTCTCCCGACACGTCGCGGGTTATGGAGGGGTTGGCCGACTTGCGCGCCACCTTGTCGACCTCGTCGATATAGACGATGCCGCTTTCCGCTTTCGGCACGTCGTAATCCGCGGCCTGGAGCAGGCGGACCAGGACGCTCTCCACGTCTTCGCCCACGTATCCGGCTTCCGTGAGCACCGTGGCATCCGCGATGCAGAAGGGCACGTGCAGCATTTTCGCCAGGGTCTGGGCCAGCAGCGTCTTCCCGGTGCCCGTGGGGCCGATCAGCAGGATGTTGCTCTTCTCCAGTTCCACTTCGTCCTGCGCGGCGCCGTGCTGTATGCGCTTGTAATGGTTGTACACGGCAACGGAAAGCACCTTCTTGGCCTGTTCCTGGCCGATGACGTATTCGTCCAGCGCCTCCTTGATCTCCGTGGGCAGGGGGAGGTGCTCGACGGTCGACAGGGTGCTGCGGCTCATCTCCTCGGCGAGGATCCCGTTGCACATCAGGATGCACTCGTTGCAGATGTATACGTTCGGACCCGTGATGAGGCGTTCCACCTCGTCGGCGTTTCTATTGCAGAAGGAGCAGCGCAGGTCCCGCGACGCCGGTCGTTTCTTCATGATCCCGTCCTAGGCGGTTTTCCCGTTCAGCGATTCCGCGATGGCCCTGGAAGCGGCGGTTTCGACCACGTGGTCCACCAGGCCGTATTCGACAGCCTGCTCGGGCGACATCCAGAAGTCCCGGTCGGTATCCGCTTCGATCTTGTCCACGGACTGGCCGGTGTGATGAGCCATGATCTCGTTCATGGTCCGCTTCATGCGAAGCATTTCCTCGGCCTGGATCTCGATATCCTTGGCCGTGCCGGCCATGTGGGGGATGGAAGGCTGGTGAATCAGTATGCGCGAATAGGGGAGGGCGTACCGCTTTCCGGTTGCGCCCGCCGTGAGCAGAAAGGCGCCCATGCTGGCGGCCATGCCCAGGCAATAGGTCTCCACGTCGGGCTGGATGAACTGCATGGTGTCGTATATGGCGAGCCCCGCGGTTATGCTGCCGCCGGGACTGTTGATGTAGAGCTTGATGTCCTTCTCGGCGTCTTCGTACTGCAGATAGAGCAACTGGGCGATCACCAGGTTCGCGATGGTGTCGTCGATCGGCATGCCGATAAAGACGATGCGGTTCTTCAACAGCAGAGAGTAGATGTCGTAGGCCCGTTCTCCCCGGCCCGTCTGTTCGATCACCATCGGCACTAACATGATGCGCTCCTTCTACTCCGTTTGTATGTCGGCGTGCTGCACGAGGAATTCAACGACTTTCTCTTCTCTTAAATCCGCTTCGATGCGTTCCAGCCGTCCGTTTTCCTGGAAAAGCCGCCGGATCTGGTCGACCGAGGCCTGTCCCCGGCCCGCCAGGGCCTCCAGCCGCTCGTCCACTTCCGCCTGATCCACCGTCAGCCCTTCCTGCTCACTGATGGCGTCCAGGATGAGATGGCGCATGATCTGGCTGCTGGCCACCGGCCGGTACTGCTGACGAAGGGCGTTTTCGTCGACTTCGTCCCGGCCCCGCGCGGTGCGGCGCGCGTCCGCCACGACCTGGTCGAGGTAGGCCGTCATCATGGATTCGGGCACTTCGAAATCGTGGGCGTCCACGATCTGCGTGACCAGGTCCCTGCGCAACTCCAGGTCCGGTTCCCGTTCGATTTCCTCCCGGATCGACTGTTTCAGGGCGTCCAGGCTCTCCATGCCGATGTCCACCGCGAAGTCGTCATCCACCTCGGGCAGTTGCCGCTCCAGCACCTCCCGGACGCTCACGATGAAACAGGCGTCCTGACCGGCCATGCCCTCATCGGGGTAATCGGACGGCAGGGTGGTTTTAACGGATCGGTCCTCGTCCGCCCTGACACCGACGAGTTGCGTATCGAACCCCTCTCCGAGGCGGCCTGATCCGATCTGGAAAAACTGGTTTTCCTCCTTGCGTCCGATGATCGGCACCCCGTTGTCGTCCGCGTGCTGCACATCGGCCCGGATAAAGTGATCCTTCTCCGCCTCCCCGTCGATCCGAACCACGGTGGCGTATCGTTCCCGCAATCCTTCGAGCCGCTTGTCTATATCGTCATCGGAAACGTCCACCACCCGCCGGGTCACCCGCAATTCCTTGTACTGCTTGAGTTCTATGGCGGGTTTGACCTCCACGCTGGCCCGCAGTTTCAGGTCCCGCCCTTCGTCATAGTCGATCTCCTCGATCACGGGCCGGCTGATCGGCTTGATCTCGGCGCTTTCGTGGGCGCTGTTGAGGTATTCAGGGATTTTCTTCTCGAGCACTTCCGCCCGGATTTCATTGCCGAGCCGGGCTTTGAGCACGCTGAGCGGAACCTTTCCCCGCCGGAACCCGGGAAGGCGCACCTCTCTACTGTAACGCGCGTAGGCCGCGTTCAGTTCGGATTGAATCGCATCGGAAGGAACTTCGATCTCCAGGACGCGTTTCCAGGGTTTGGGTTCGGACACCGTGTAGTTCAAGCCAACTCCTCCCGCGCTCTTGCTCATGATTACGAGAACACCAGGCGCCGGTCTTCCGTAAAACCGGCGGACGACGACAGGCCCGGACCCGAAAGCGCCCGCCCGTCGCTTGACAAGCCGTGGTAATTAACCGTGGAGAGGGGTGAATGTCAACGGAAAAGAGCCGGGGCTCCAGCGCCCTGCGACCGAAGATCCCGGACGTGATGCGAGAGGGGGGAGTCGAACCCCCATGGGTTGCCCCACTGGATCCTAAATCCAGCGCGTATACCAGTTCCGCCACCCTCGCGCAGCCTGTGTACCTGCCCCGGGATGTATACCTGCCGCTTCCCGTCGCCTTCATTCTTCAGGGCCGTTTCCGAGCAGCTTCCGGTATCTTTCTTCGTCTTCGAGTATCGCCAGGGCCGCCCTGATCTGCGGATCGTGTTTCGTGGCGAAGGCGTACCGTCCCGTCGTTCCCCAGAGCTTCGCGCTGATTTCGGTCCCGATGCGGACTACGAGCAACTCCCTGTGCCTGAGGTACTCCAGTTCATGCTGCCGGTTCAGCTTCATCCGCAGATCGGCGAGCGATTCCAGCACATCGGTGGACGCGGGACGGTCCAGGCGGTCCAGGCGGTCCAGACGATCCCGGACGATCTCTTCCAGCTCGTCGAGCGTCCGTTCCGCCGTGGAGATGTATTCGAAGGAACGCGCTTCGACGAACCGGCGGAAGGCGTCGATCATAGCGTCCGATACGTCAAAGGTCGCCTGATTCGCATCGGGTTCGCCCGACACGTAGTGGGAGGCGAACTTGATGAACAGGCTCTGGTTGTTCAGGGCCTGTATCAGGTGAGGGTATTCGGGCACCGCGATCTCGACGTCCGGCGTGATGCCGCCGCCGCCGTACACGGTCCGGCCCAGGTTCGTCTCGTACGTCTCCGCTTCTGTCTCGTCCGCCTGGCCCGCATCGCCGCGCGCCGCATTCGACGGGCCGGGCTCGTTCAGGCTCGCCCTGGTTTTCTGTATGAGCCTGCCGCTCGGCGTATAATACCGCGCCGTCGTGATCTTCAGGGCCGTTTCCTTGTTCATGGGAAAAATCTGCTGCACCGAGGCCTTGCCGAGGGTCGGCTGGCCGGCCACGACGCCGCGGTCCCAGTCCTGGATCGCTCCGGCGACGATCTCGGACGCGCTGGCGCTGTACCGGTCGACCAGGACCACCAGCGGCGTGTCCTTCAGGGTAAAGGTATCGGCGGCGTGGTAGGATCGCTGGTCCGTACCGGTACGCCCCATGGTGTAGACGATGAGACGCTCTTCTTCCAGGAACTTCCCCGCTACCTCCACGGCCTGCTCCAGCAATCCTCCCGGATTGCCGCGCAGATCGAGCACGTAGCCCCGGGCGCCCTGTTCTCCCAGTTGTTCCAACGCCTGTTCCACCTTGTTCGAAGCATCTTCGGTAAACTGGT
The DNA here is from genome assembly GCA_026706345.1 of Gemmatimonadota bacterium. Lineage (NCBI taxonomy): Bacteria > Pseudomonadati > Gemmatimonadota > Gemmatimonadota bacterium. Next base: position 63,018 of record JAPOYX010000198.1, read on the forward strand.
TCAGTTTGATGTAGCCGACCGCGCCTTCCAGCATGCCCGCGTAAGGAACCACCGGTATGGTGATGATGGCCCGCGTCAGGGTGAAGTCGATAGACGCCGCCTCGCCTTCCCTGCTGACCGAAATCGTCACGGAAGTGCCCGGACTTCCCCGGAGGAGATCCGCCGCCTGAGAGACATCGATGTCGGCCGTGGACCGGTCCTCAATCCGGACGATGCGGTCGCCGGTCTGCAGGCCGACGTCGTAGGCGGGCGTATCGTCAAACAGCGCGACAACGACCAGGGCGTCCTCCTGCTTTTGAATCTTGATGCCCAATCCGCCGTACTTCCCCTGGATCTGCATCATTTTCATCTCGTCGTTCTGCTTTTTCTCCAGAAACTCCGTATAGGGATCCAACGTGGCGAGCATGGCGTGGATGGCCGCGGCTATCGCTTCTCCTTCGTTCAGGTCGTCCACGTACCTGGCGCGGATGCGTTCCACGACCTGTTGCAGGAGCTTCAGGTCGTACTGCTGTTCGCCGACCGCCTGCACGCGGTCATACCTGAGCAGCCATCCGGCGCCCAGCAGACCGATGAGCAACAGGCCGATCAGGGTGATTCTTCTGTTACGCGCCCGCATGACCCGAACTCCTGTGGCGTAAACCCGCCATGCTTCGTACCGGGGCCGTAAACGGCCGCCGGCTCGTCTTCCCCATTCCCGACGGCGCGGGAATCTTCATGGAACTTTCCTCACCCTTTGGATTTCCTGCGGATGTGGAACAGACGGGTAATGGCCGTGAAATTCGACACCACGGCGATCAGAACCAGGGCGACGGGAAGGTACGTCTCCCCGAGCATCGCACCCAGTCCGAGACAGATGATCCGTTCCGGCCGCTGCATGAGCCCGACGGTACACTCCTGCCCGAGCCCCTCCGCCCGGGCCCGTACGTAACTGACCATAAGGGAGCCGCTGATGGCCATCACGGACGCCAGCACCCACCAGGCGCTCAGATCGCTGTCGCCCGCGCTGAAAAGGTAGAAGGCGATGATGCCGATGAATACGGCAATCTCGGCATAGCGGTCCAGCGTGGAATCGAGGAGCGCCCCGAAGGTGCTTCGGGTCCCCGTTTCCCGGGCAAGGTGCCCGTCAAGCACATCGCAACTGCCGCCGATGAACATGACCAGCCCCGCCCACCTGAAAGCGCCTAGTCCGAAGAGACAGGCCGAGACCAGGGTGATCCCGAAGCCGAGCATCGTCAACGCGTTGGGATGAATCCCGAACCGCACGGATGTACGGACGAAGGGCCCCAGCATGTTGACGTACCATGTCTTCACTTTCGAACTCAGCATGGCATACTCCCGCATCAGGCCGCGACGCGCTTCCGCCTGCACCCCGCTCTGTCTTTTCCCGCCTTGTGCCGCAGAACGCGACCAGGGTAACCGACGTATTGCAGCGAGGGTTTTCATTGCCGGAAACGTGATGCCGGAATATAGCCGGCGCGCCCCCCCGCAGTCAAGGAAAAGTCGTTGAGAGCCCGGGAGAAAGGCGTTCCCGGGATCCAGCTTTTCGCTTGACATCATCGGGTGCGATTCGTAATTAAAGTATCGGGTTTTTAGCGTGATCGTCCGCCTGCGGAAGGCATGGAACATCACGGTTCCACCTCGGGTCGGTTCGGGGCCGTGCCGCTTCCGACACCTGGCCTGTATGACGTCCTCCCATTCAGACAATACAGACCGCGGGATCGAAATGGCGTATACACTTCAGACAGACCGGGACAAGGATATACTCCGGAACCTGGTCGAACACCATGTAACCACGGGCCAGCCCGTCGGCTCCAAGTCGATTGCCGGCAACGGGCCGATCGCCGTGAGTCCGGCGACGGTGCGCAATACCATGGTGAACCTCGAGGACGCCGGTTACATCACCCGGCCCCATCCCTCCGCCGGGGGCGTTCCGACGGATAAGGGTTACCGGTACTACGTGGATACCCTCCTTCGCATGCGGCCCATAAACAAGCGGGACAGGGAGCGCATCAACCTCGAACTGGAAAACGACTGGTTGAGCGTGCAGGAACTGTTGAGCCACACCGCGCACATCCTCGGCCTGGTGTGCCGGGAAGTCGGTGTGGCGCTGGCGCCAAGGCTGTACGACGGAAGACTCGACCGGGTGGAACTGATACCGGTCGCCCGACGCAAGGTGCTGCTGGTGCTGACCCTCACTTCCGGCCTGGTCCGGAGCATCGTCGCCGAACTCGACGCGGATATTCCCGCGGACCGGCTCGCCGACGCCAACTGGTTCCTGAACGAGCGGCTGAACGGCTGCTCCCTCAGGGAGATCAAGGGGCAGCTCGACGAACGCCTGGAGGACGCGCCAGGGTCCAAGCGGAAGATCGTCCAGCTGTTCATCCAGTATAGCAATTACCTCTTCGATTTCGAGGAGAACGAGAAGACCCATATCGGCGGCACGACCTATATCGTGTCGCAGCCGGAGTTCGTGACGGATTACACGAAGCTTTCGTCGCTGCTTCATTTTCTCGAACACAAGCGGACGGTGGCCCATTGGCTGAGCGAGCGCCATCATGAAAACCGGATCGCCGTGACCATCGGACACGAAAACGGCCAGAACGAAGTGCAGTCCTGCAGCGTGGTGACGTCGACCTATCGAATCGGCGACATGGCGGGCATTATCGGGGTAATCGGCCCGACGCGCATGCCTTACGCGCGCCTGATGTCCGTCGTCGGGTACACGGCGAGATACCTGAATACGATATTCGCGTGAATCCCGCGGTTTTCGTCCCGATCCAGTTTACCAGCGGACGTGAGCGATCACGCCCGCTTCGTTTTGGCATTCCGGGCGCGACCGGGTGTGACCGCGCGGACCGAATAATATAGAAACGAATATAGACACGAGGTTGTTACGGGTTAGAGACTGGAGGTTGTAAACCATTATGGGCAAGGAAGAGGAAGCCGGAGTGGAGTCTGCGGCAACGCCCGGTGACGTAGCGGAAGCGACCGGGACCGCGGCGCAGGAAAACGACCCCGGGGCCGGGCCGGATTCCGAAGCAGGACCGGACCATGGCGCCGAATCGGGAAATGGCCCGGCGGCCGAGGCGGAAGACCGGAACGTCGAGTCCGCGTCCGACGGAGAAGCGGACCCCGCGGAGAAGTTGGATGGCGCTCCGACCGATACGGAAGAGGATGAACAGGCCAGACTGGCCGAGGAGGCCCTGCGGTACAAGGACCGCCTGGTACGCCTGGCCGCCGAGTTCGACAACTACAAGAAACGTACCGGCCGCGAGTTCACCGCGCTGGTAAAAAACGCGGGTGAATCGCTGATCACCGAGTTGCTGCCCATCCTCGACAACATGGAAAGGGCCCTCCAGGCTCCGCAGACCTCCGAGGAGACCCGGTCCTTCGCCCAGGGTTTCGAGATGATCCGCCAGCAGTTCCTGGAGAAACTGGAGAAGGCGGGCATGAAGGAGATCGCGGCGGAGGGAACGCCCTTCGATCCCACGCGGCACGAAGCCGTCATGGCCGTAGAAAACGAAGAACATCCGGCCGACACGGTGATCAACGTGGTCGAAAAGGGGTACACGCTTAATGAAAAGGTCCTGCGCGCGGCCAAGGTCATCGTGACGCGCGCGACGGCGAAAGCGCCGGTCCAGGCGGATCAGGCGAACCAGGACAACGGCGGAAAATCGGATCCAGTGGAAGATGAATAAACAGGACTACTACGATACCCTGGGCGTCGCGCGCTCGGCATCCGAGGACGAAATCAAGAAGGCGTACCGGAAGCTGGCCATGCAGTATCACCCGGACCGGAATCCGGGCGACAAGGCGGCGGAAGAGAAATTCAAGACGGCCGCCGAAGCCTACGAAGTGCTGAGTGATCCGGACAAGCGTACGCGTTACGACCGGTTCGGCCACCAGGGCGTGGCGGGCGACTTCGGCTCGGGCGGCTTCCAGTGGGGGGACTTTACCCACGCCGGCGACTTCGAGGACATCCTGGGGAACCTGTTCGGGGGCAGCATATTCGGCGACTTCTTCGGCGGCCGGACCCGCGGAAGGGCAAGCAACCGCGGCGAGGACCTCCGGGTGAACCTCAGGCTGACCCTGGAGGAACTGGCCCAGGGCGTCAGCAAGACGATTCGAATCAAGCGTTACGTACCCTGCGACCACTGCGACGGCATCGGCGCCGCCGACCGGAACGGCGTGCGGACCTGCCCGACCTGCCAGGGGCAGGGCCAGGTTCAGCAACGCGCGAACTCCCTCTTCGGCGTCGTGATGAACGTGACGACCTGTCCGAACTGCCAGGGGCAAGGAAAGACCATAGACCGGCCCTGCGCCACGTGCGAGGGGCAGGGCAGACAGATGAAGACGGTCACGGTCAAGGTGGATATCCCGACCGGCGCCGGCGACGGGAACTACATGCGCCTCCAGGGCCAGGGCCACGCGGGTATCCGCGGCGGAACGGCGGGCGACGTGCTCGTCGTCATCGAACAGGAACCCCACGAGCTATTCGAACGGCAGGATGACGACATCATCTACGTCATGCCGCTCAGTTTCAGCCAGGCGGCCCTGGGCGACCAGGTGGAGGTCCCGACCCTTACGGGCAAGGTCCGGCTCTCCATCCCTCCCGGTACCCAGTTCGGCAAGGTGTTCCGGCTGCGGGGCAAGGGCATGCCCTATCTCAACGGGTACGGCCAGGGCGACCAGCTCGTAAAGGTCATCGTCTGGACGCCAACGGAACTGACCGGCCGGGAAAAGGAACTGTACCAGGAGCTGTCCCGGTTGAACAGCGGAAAGACGCCGGTAAACGACCGGGGATTCTTCAATCGGATCCGGGAAGAGTTGTTCGGCGACTGAAGCCGGTGCAGCCACACGAACCCGGGCCCGGTTGCCGCCTGATCCTCGCCTATGCGTCACTGGGTTGAAGTCACCATAGCCGTCTCGCCCGAAACCGAAGAAGCGATCGTCAACGCCTTCTGGGAGCTGGGTTCCAGCGGCGTCCTGCAATCCGGGGACGGACGTGCCGGCGCATCCGAATGCGTGACCGGGTTCTGGGCCGATCGGCCCGGAGTGGACGAGAAGCTAGACCGGATCGCCCACCTCTGGGAAGCGCTTCGCGGCCTGGGCGAGGCGGAAGGCCCATGCCGGATCTCCACGCGCAGGGTTGCTGAAGACGACTGGGCCGGGAAATGGAAAGCGCAGGTAGCGCCCGTCCGGATTTCGGACCGGCTCATGGTCGCCCCGCCCTGGTCCGAGGTACCCCGGTCCGACGGACTTCTCGCAGTCCGGATCAACCCGGGCACGGGGTTCGGCACGGGCGGGCACGAGACCACGCAACTGTGCCTGCGGCAACTGGAAAAACGGATTCGGCCGGGAGACCGGGTACTCGACGTGGGATCGGGGTCCGGCGTGCTCTCCATCACCGCGGTCCTCCTGGGCGCTTCCCGGGCGACAGGCATCGACATCGATCCCGAGACCATCGGAAACGCGCTGGAGAACGCCCGGCTGAACGGGGTAGCCGACCGGGTCGATGTATATGCCGGCCGCCTGGATCATCCCGCAATCGACGGACGGTACCGGATCGTGGTCTCCAATATCAGCGCGGCCAGCCTGACCGCCATGCTTCCCGGTTTCTCTGCCCGTCTCCACCCTGCCGGTGAGTTGATCCTGTCCGGTTTGCTCATCAAGGAAGCCCCGTCATTCGAGGCCACGCTGAAAGACGGGGGTTTTACTTTACTCGAACGGGAGACCCGGGGCGTATGGTGGGCCGGCGCGGTCCGTCTTGCGACCGGGCGGCCCGGCGTGCCGTGATCGGCGGAAACGATGGAATTCAGCTATGTGCCCCCGGACCGGATCTCGGGGAACGCGGCCTTCGTTACGGACGAGGACGAACAGAAACACCTGACGCGCGCACTGCGGAAGAAACCCGGGGATGCCGTTCGTTTCGTAGACGGCGAAGGCTGGATCTACGACGGCGTACTCGTTCGCGTGAAACCGGAGATCGAAATCGAGATCCGGGACCGCCGGAGAGACCGCGAGGCGGAATCGCCCGAAGTCACGCTCGCGCCATCGCTGCTCAAGGGGTCGCGGCTGGACGCGGTCGTCGAGAAGTCAACGGAGCTGGGCGTCGCCGTCATCCTTCCCATGCGCAGCGCCCGGACGGTGGCGGGCGGCAGGCCGGCCGGCGAACCGGGCAATCAACGGCTGGAGCGCTGGCGGCGCATTGCCCGGAGCGCAATGAAACAATCGCTGCGCGCCCGGCTGCCCCGGATCGTCCCGGTCACGAACCTGGTGGATATCGTGGGAACCGCGTCATCCTACGACCTGGCCCTGATCGCCTGGGAAGAGGAAAGGGAAAGGAGCCCGGCCCTCGCGACGGGCCTCGGCGCGGAAGCCAGGCGCGTCCTGCTGATGATCGGCCCCGAGGGCGGATTCACCCGGGAGGAGATCGCCATGGCCCGGGAAGCGGGCGTTCAAACGGTTTCCCTGGGACGTTCGCGCCTTCGGTCCGATACGGCGTCCATCGCGGGGCTGACCCTGCTCATGGCGGCGCTGGATGCCGTCTGACGGCGGCCGGCGGACATCCCGGTCCCGCGTCACGCACGAAGCTCCATGGAGGACGATAACATGTCCGAGTGTCTGTTCTGCCGGATCACCGCCGGATCGCTGCCCACCGAATTCGTCTACGAAGACGAACACGTCGTGGCCTTCCGGGACATAAACCCCGCCGCACCGGTGCATATCCTCGTCGTGCCGCGCGCGCATATCGAAACCGTCGCCGCCCTGGGCGGCGACACGACCGGGGTCATGAGCCGGCTCACGGCGGCGGCGAACCGGATCGCCCGGGAGTCCGGCGTCCATACCGATGGGTACCGGTTGATCGTCAACTGCGGCCGGGACGGAGGCCAGACCATCTTCCATCTCCACATGCACCTGCTCGGGGGACGTAAAATGCCCGAACTGGCCGCTTGAGCGGCGACGGACGGGACGAACGGCGCATATCGGGATCGGAGAAATTAACTCCTTGCTTTTTAAACCGGTCCATGGCATATTATGAAGGCTGAAACAGAGACGAAGAGTAAGACTTGGTTCACCCGATTCGAGTGGCATGAGAGGGGGTGTGAGGATGCCAGGTATTCGTGTCAGGGAAGGAGAACCGTTCGAAAAGGCCCTGCGGCGTTTTACCAAGACTTGCGAAAAAGTCGGCATCATGTCTGAGATACGCAAGCATCAGCATTTTGAAAAGCCGAGCGCGAAACGCAAGCGCAAGCTGAACGCGGCGAAGCGGAAGAATCAGAAGCGGCTTCAGCAGGAAAGATACTGATCCACCGGAGCGGGTCATGACGCTCAAAGAGCGTTTGACGGATGATATGAAATCGGCACTCAGGAACCGGGAAACCGTCCGCCTCGGCCTGGTTCGCATGATACGCGCGCAGATCAAGAACCGGGAAATCGCCCAAGGGAACGAACTGCGGGACGAGGAAGTGATCGAAGTGGTCTCCTCCCTGATCAAGTCCCGTAGAGAGGCCCTGGAGTTCGCCGTCAAGGGGGATCGGAAGGACCTGGTCGCCGAGGCCGAAGAAGAGTTGAAGATCCTTGCGTCCTATCTTCCGGATCAGCTGTCCGAAGAAGAGATCAGATCCGTGGTTCGGGAAGCCATCGATCAGTCCGGGGCCACGGGACCAAGAGACCTGGGCAAGGTGATGGGGGCGGTCATGCCTCGTGTCAAGGGCCGGGCAGACGGCAGGCTCGTCAACGACATCGTGCGGGCATGCCTGGCAACGCCGGCCATGCGGACCGGATGATTCCGTTAAATTCGCGGGCAGCGACGGTCCTTTTACGAAGCCTCTCCGAAACCCCGGAGAGGCTTTCTGTGTTTTGATGCCATGAACTGGATCGATATCGCCATCGTGATTCTCGTCCTTTACCAGATGGCAGCCGGCTATCGCAAGGGGTTCGCCGGCAGCCTGCTGGACCTGGCGGGAATCGTCGTGGCCGTGGTCATTTCACTGACCCAGTTCGGCCTGGTGTCCGACCTCCTCGGCCGCGTGACCGGCGTTTCCTCCGGCTGGCTGCACTGGCTCAGCCTGTTCGCCTGCCTCGGACTCGCGCTCGCGCTGACCAACGCCGTAACCGGTGTGATCGGCCGGTGGTTACGGGGCGCTTCAAAGTCTCTCCTCGACCGCGTGACCGGCTTTCTGCTCGGGGGTGCGCGGGGATGCGTCATCGCCAGCCTGCTGCTGATCCTGTACGTATTCATACCGTTCTCCGGTACGACCAGAGCGCACCTGGACGAATCGTCCCTTGCGCCGGAGACCCTGTCCATCGTCCCGGCCATCATCGATTCCGTGATGGACCGGGTAGACCCCGGTTCCCCGCCTCTCATGGACGAACTGGAACGCTACCTCGGTTCCGCGCCGCGGATCGGAATACTGGTCGATAGCGGCCGCCCGTGCGGATCGCCGGCCGAACATACCGCGCGCATGGACCGATCCGGGTAACTGGACGGGTAACAGGAACAAGCATGAAACCCGGTATCCCTCCCCATACGCTGACCGTACTGGAATTCGATGCCGTGCGGACCATGGTATCGGAAAGGACGGTCTCCGCGTCGGGCGACCGCCGTGCCATGTCCCTGGAACCAGGCAACGACGTCGTCGTGATCCGGAAGAACCTGCAGACCGTCACCGAGATGCGCGGGTTCCTGGACCAGGCCGAAACCGTTCCCCTGCGGAGCATCAAGGACATCGGAGAATCCCTGGAAGAGGCGGGCGTAGCCGGCGCCAGGCTGGAACCCCAGGCGCTTCTTGACATAGCCGACACCCTCCGGGTAAGCCGCCTCATGCGGGCGTTCGGCCAACGGCTGCGCGACGGCTCCGCCGTCCCCCACGTCCGATCCCTTACCGCCGGCCTGGGAGATTTCCAGGAAATCGAAACATCCATCGGGCACGCGATCGACGCCGACGGGAACATACGCGACCAGGCCAGCCCCGCGTTACGCCGGACCCGCACGGACCAGCAGACCACGAGGGAACGCGCGCGGAACTGGCTGCAGCGGTTCATTCAGTCCGAAACCGGAGCCCGGGCGCTGCAGGACCCGGTCATCACCATGCGGGACGGGCGATACGTGGTCCCCGTGCGGATGGATCATCGCGGCCAGGTGCAGGGCGTGGTCCACGACCAGTCCGCCAGCGGCGCCACGGTTTTCGTCGAACCCATGGGCGTCGTGGAGTTCAACAACCGGCTTCGCGAACTGGTCGTCGAGGAAGCCCACGAGATCGAACGCGTTCTGTTGACCCTGACGGACCAGGTGCACCGGCAGGTGGAGGCCATAGCCGTATCCTACGGGCTCCTGGGGCAACTCGACTTCTATCACGCCGCGGCCCTGTTGTCCCTCGACCTGCGGGCAACGCCGCCGCGGCTGAATACCGATGGGCGCATCGTCCTGCGCAACGCCCGGCACCCCATCCTGCAGCTGTCGGACCAGTGCGAAGCCGTCGTTCCGCTGGACCTTGAAGTCGGCGAAAACGCGAAAACGCTCGTGATTACCGGTCCCAACATGGGCGGCAAGACCGTCGCCCTGAAATCGGTCGGAATCATGACCGTGATGGCACAGGCCGGCTTGCACATACCGGCGGACGACGACACCGAAATCGCCGTGTTCGATGCCATCTTCGCGGATATCGGGGACGAGCAATCGATCGAGGCGAATCTGAGCACCTTCTCGGCCCACCTTGGACATATACGAACCATACTGGACGAGGCCGATGAACGCACCCTGGTGCTCCTCGACGAGTTGGGCGCCGGCACGGACCCTTCGGCGGGCTCGGCCATGGGCATGGCCATCCTGGAGTCGCTTACCCTGCGGGGAACCGTCACGGCGGCCACGACCCATTTCGACGCGCTCAAGGCCTTCGCCTCGCGAACCGAGAGGGTCGAAAACGGTTCGATGGTCTTCAACGTGGAAACCCTCACACCCTCCTTCCAGTTCAGGCAGGGGATCCCGGGCGCCAGCTACGCCATCGAGATCGGGAGCCGGCTCGGCATGCCCGAAGACGTCCTCGAGCGGACTTCCGGGTTCATGGGCACCGCCGAACGGCGCCTCGACGAAGTCATCATGGAGGTGGACCGGAAGCACGAACTGCTCGTCGACGCGCAGGAACAGGCCGAAAAACTCCGCGATGAGCTGAACGCCCTGAAGCTACACTACGAAAGTCAGATCGCCGCCTACAGGCAGAAAGAACGCGAAGTGATCGCTTCCGTCCGCGAAAAGACGGACCGGCTGCTGAAAGAGGCCCGGGACGCCGTCGACCAGGCGGTGGCCGACGTCCGCCGGGAACAGGCCGCGTCCAGGGTCGTGGAGAAGGCCCGCGATACGATCAGGGACCAGCGCGCGCTGCTTCAAAGCATGCTCGATTCCGTGGATGCGGACACGCCCCCTGCCGGCCCCGGCGATCCGGTCGCCGGCTCGGGCGGACCGCCTGCCGAACCCGATGCTTCGGTCACCGGCCAGGGAACGCCCGGGCAGTCCGTTTCGGTCGGCGACGAGGTCTGGGTGGGATCGCTTCGGCAGGCGGGCACGGTGCTCCAGGACCAGGGAGACCGCCTGCGCATCCGGACCGGCAGGATGGAGATCACGGCGCGGCGGGCCGAGGTCAGCCTTCATAAACCGGATTCGGAAAAGTCAGGCGGAACTTCGGCGAATCCCGTCAAAGTACGGGTGGACCGGCCCCGCGTTGCCCTTTCGGAACTGGACGTGCGGGGTTTTCGCGCGAGGGAGGCCATCGACGCCGTCGACCGCTACATCGACCAGACCGCCCTTGATGACCTCAACGAAATCCGTATACTGCATGGTAAGGGCACGGGCGCGCTGAGCAGCGCAATCCAGGAGTTTCTGCAGACCCACCCCCTGGTCAAATCCTCCCATTTCGCCGAACAGCGGGACGGGGGCACCGGGGTGACCATCGTGCAGATGAAAGCGTAAGCGCGGTCCTGGTAGCGGCACCGCGGCGACACGGAGGCGGCGGGCCGGTAAAGAGTCGGATCGCGGCAAGACGAATCCCCATACGCATTCAAGTCTCGCGTTTCATCAGGAGGAGCAATCATGGCCTTTACGCTGCAGTTGGGCGAAGCGGCGCCGGGGTTCTCCCTTCCGGCGACGGACGGAAGGACGTACGGCCTGGAGGATTTCGCCGGCGCGGAAACTCTGGTGGTGTTCTTCACCTGCAATCACTGCCCCTACGTGACGGGATCCGACGAAGTCACGCGCGGGACCGTGGAAAAGTACGCTTCCAGGGGGGTCCGTTTCGTCGGGATCAACTCCAACAGCGAGGTTACCCATCCCGACGACGACTTCGATCACATGGTCAGCCGCATGAATGTCCATCGTTTTCCCTGGGTCTACCTGCGCGACCTGTCCCAGGATACCGCGCGGGCCTACGGCGCCCTCAGAACGCCCCACTTCTATATCTTCGACCGGAACCGCAACCTGGTCTATACCGGCCGCGGAGTCGACAGTCCCAGGGACGCGGACGGGATTACGGAAAACGACCTGGAAGCGGCCCTCGACGATATCACGGCGGGCAGGCCGGTACGCACGCCGCTTACCAACCCCATCGGCTGCAACGTGAAATGGGAGAACCGGGACGCGCACTGGATGCCGCCCGAAGCCTGCGACCTGGTGTGAGGTTCATGAAAGCACCGGCTGAAGCCGGCCGGCATACATGGGGAGAGAGCCTTGGCGCGCATACCGGACGACCTCATCGATTCGATCCGGTCGCAGGCGGACATCGTGGACGTTGTGTCCGACTACGTCACGCTGCGGAAATCGGGTAGAAACTACCTGGGACTCTGTCCTTTTCACGACGAAAAGACGGCTTCATTCAGCGTGAACCCGGAACGCCAGATCTTCCATTGTTTCGGGTGCGGCAAGGGCGGCAACGTATTCACCTTTCTCATGGAGCACGAGAACGTTTCCTTCGTGGAAGCGGTCCGCCACATCGCCGGGCGCCTCAATATCTCCATACCGGATACGTACCGGGAACGCGAAGCCTCCAGCGAGGCGGAAAGCCTCGCGCGGGTTACCCGGTTTGCCGCCCGGTTCTTCCACGAGCGCCTGATGAACAGCGGCCAGAGTTCGATCGTACGGCGCTATACCGAGAAACGGGGGCTGTCGGACGAGACGATCAAGTCCTTCGGGCTCGGCTACGCGCCCGATTCCTGGAACGACCTGCTGAACGCGGCGCGGAAGCAGGACATCGACGCGCCCTGGCTGGTCAAGGCCGGACTGGCCAAGACCGGCGAACAGCGGACCTACGATGCCTTCCGGAAGCGGCTCGTCTTTCCCATACAGGCGCCGGGAGGCCGCGTGGTCGGGTTTGGCGGGAGAGCCCTTTCCGACGAGGATCAACCCAAGTACCTCAATTCACCGGAGTCCCCCATTTACCGCAAGAGCCAGGTGCTCTACGGACTGTACCAGGCCCGGGAGGCATTGAGGCAGCAAGGACGGGTACTCGTCGTGGAAGGATACATGGATCTGCTCGGCCTGCATCAGCACGGCGTCCGCGGGGTAGTCGCCCTGTGCGGAACGGCGTTGACGCGGGATCAGGCCCGGCTCGTGGCGCGGTACGGACAGCAGGCGTTCCTGGTCTACGATTCGGACCAGGCCGGGGTGAGGGCGACCTGGCGCGCGATCGAACCCCTGGTGGAAGCCGGGCTCTGGACCCGTATCGTGCGGTTGCCGGAGGGATACGATCCCGACTCGTACGTGGCAGAACACGGCCCGGACGGATTCCTGAAGCGCGTCGAACAGGCCGATTCCATTGCCGATTTCATGGGATTCCACGCCAACCTCCAGGAATCCGGCGACCGGGAAGAGGTATTTCGAACGCTGGCCGACCTGATCCGGAAGACGACGAACCTGGTCCACCGGGAGCGGTACCGGGAAGAAGCCGAACACCGGTTTCCGGCGCTGCAGGGCCTGCTGGCCTCGGAACTTCGGAGCCCGGGTGCCGTCCGGCGCGACCGCCGGTCCACTCAGGCCGAGAGCGAACAGGTTCGCGACGAAGCGCCGGTGGAACGGGGCCTGGTCCAGCTCATGCTCAACGACCGGGCCATTGCCGAACTCGTCGAGAGGCAACTGGAGCCACAGGATTTCAATAGTCCCCTGTACCGCGGGATCGTCGAACACTGTTTCGCGAAACTGGGCGATGAGGGGACCTATGACCTCTCCGGCCTGGTCGATACCATCGACAACGACGAGACCCGCCGGGTCATCACGGAACTGATCAATACGGTCGACTCGGGTGTTCACCTGGAACAAAGAGCCCGGGACCACATCATACGCATCAAGCAGAAACGGCTCAAGGAAAGCATGACCCGCCTCATGGAACAGATCAAGCAGATGGAAAAAGATGGGCGAAGCAGCGAATTGACCGAAGCCATGGCCACCTACATGGAACTCAAGCACCAGGAAAAAGTCCTGCTGCAGACGGCCCGCGGAGATTGAGCGACCCCTATCTTTTGCTTGACGATGACCCGCCGTCCATCTATATTTGTCCAGGCTGTCGGGTATGCTGACTGGGCGGTCATCATGGGCCTGTAGCTCAGTTGGTTAGAGCATCCGACTCATAATCGGACGGTCCCAGGTTCGAGTCCTGGCGGGCCCATATGCCGGGCGCTTAGCTCAGCCGGTTAGAGTGCCACGCTCACATCGTGGAGGTCAGTGGTTCGAGTCCACTAGCGCCCATTTCTGCATTGGTTCAACCGAAAAGGCGGGGGCTTTCCAGAAGTCTCCGTTTTTTTGATACGGTTCTGAATGTATCGTCTCATCGCCCTGGACATCGACGGCACGTTGCTCGACGGCAGCAGAGAAATGTCCGATGCCACGGTCGACGCCGTACATTACGCGATCGAGAGCGGCGTTCAAGTCACCGTGTGTACCGGGCGGAGCCTACCGTCCGCCGCGGACGCCGTGCGGCATCTGCCTTTGAACGCGCCGTACGTGCTGAACAACGGCGCCATGATTTACGATGTACCCAATCATCGTGCCAGGTATTTGCGACACCTCCCGAGTCATGTCGCGTTGGATGCCGTGAGGGTGTTTCGCAGCATCGGGTTTCATCCCATTGTCTACGGTCCCCTGCCCGAAGTGGGCTACTTCTACTATGACTCCTTCGATCCGGACAACCAGTCCTTTGTCGACTACGCCGAGCAGAACGCCGACCGCGTTCACCGGGTGGACGACGTCTGCGATTTTCTCCGGCAGGACATTACCTGTATCACGGTCGCCGAGCGCAACGAACGGGTCAGGTCCCGGGAGTCACACATAAGGGGGCAGCTGCCGGACGCGCAGGTGGTCTTCGAGATCAGTCCATGGGACCGCAGGTACAGTGTCATCACGGTAATGCCTTCCGGCGTTACCAAGGGCGAAGGGCTGCGCAGGCTGGCCCTGTTGCTCGGGATCGGCCTTTCCGAGGTCATGGCCGTGGGAGACAACCTGAACGACCTGGAGATGCTCGACGTCGCGGGCCTGGGGGTGGCCATGGGGAATGGAACACCCGAAATACGCGCCCGGGCGGATTATGTCACGGCTACGGTGGACGACGAAGGCGTCGCCCGGGCCATCGAACGATTCATACTCTGATCTGCAACGGCCGCTGCCATGTCCTACGACCTCATCGCGATCGACATCGACGGCACCCTGCTGACGTCCCGCCGCGAGATCTCTCCCGGGACGCTCCAGGCGCTTCGAAGGGCCGCCGAGGCCGGGAAACACGTGGCTCTTTGCACCGGCAGAAGCCTGAACTCCGGCCGGGCAGCCGCGGAGCAGGTGCCGCCTTCCACGACGCTGATCTTCCACAGCGGCGCCCTCATACTCGAGTCCCTCGACGGCCCGCTGCTCAGGGCAGTCAACATGCCCCGGTCCCTGGCGATCGACCTGGTCGATTTCATCAAGCGGCGGGGACACGATCCCCTCGTCTACGAACCGGTGCCGGAAAGCCGGTATATCTGGTTTGAGCGTCCCCGTTCGGCCAATGGCTGGCGGGAACGCTACCTGGAGGCCAACGCGGACAAGGCCTTTCAGGTGGAAGGTCTGGACCAGGTGCTGGACCGGGACCCGGCGCAGATCGCCGTCGCCGGAAAAGGTTCGTCCATGCGTGACCTGGAGGCGGAGCTGACGGGATACGGGAACCGGATCGGCACCATCATGTCGCGCAGCACTTTGGTGGACGACTACTGGTGCATGGAAATCGTACCGGCCGGCGTGTCGAAGGCGAAGGCCCTTGCTTTCCTCGGTGACCGGTACGGAATCGCGCCGGAGCGCATGATCAGTATCGGTGACAACTTCAACGACCTGGACATGATCGAATACGCCGGACTCGGCGTCGCCATGGGGAACGCGCCGGACCCGGTGCGGCGCGCGGCGGACCTGGTCGCGCCGACCAACGACGCGGACGGCGTCGCCCACGTCATCGACACCTGTCTCCTGTGAACCCGTCCCTCCCCGTGGAGCCAGGGAGGGAGAATCCCTTTGATTTTTAAAGAATCTCCCCCTATCTTCCTGTATAATCCCGTTGGCGGGTTCGACGAGATACGGCGAACGATTGGCCTGGACTGAAACAGCGTGCCCTGACCGGGGAACAAGGAGACTTTCAAATGATTCGCATGGCTTTGACTTCCATGGCGCTTTCCGCGTTATTGCTGCTGACCGGAACCACCGCGCCCCTGCATGCCCAGCATGACGACCCGAACATGGAATGGGTGATGGACGGCCCCTTGTATGACCGGCTGGGCGGCGAAGAGATGATTATGGGCGTGATCGATGACTTCGTTGCCTCGACCGTGGAAGAGGAAACGTTGAAAAGCCACCTCGAAGGAGTCGACCAGGAAGCCTGGAAGGCGGCCCTGTTGGCGCAGTTCACGGTTGTCTCCGGCGGTGAAATCGAGTACGACGGCAAGAGCTTCAAGGAAAGCCTGGGAGAAATGGGCATCGAGGAAGAGGCCATGGACCTCGTTGCCGAGCAGTTGACCATCGCGCTGGAGATGAACGAAGCGTGGCCGGAGGACGTGGATGAGCTGCTGGTGGCCCTGGAATTGAAAGAAGCCGAGATGGCGGACGAAGAGATGGCGGAAGAGGAGATGGATTCGGACGGCGTAAGCGGGCACGGGGAGCCGGAAGAGGGAACCGGCAACGACAGTGACGGAGAGAACGCGAACGCCGAAATGGATACCGACGCCGAAATGGATACCGACGCCGAAATGAACGCGAACGCCGGAATGGATACCGACGCCGAAATGAACGCGGATGCGGAAGACGCCCCGCGCAAGTAGCCGGGCAAGTCTCTCCTATGGGATCTTATGACCGGACGATTGGAGGTGATCGTCCGGTCATTTATGTATAGGGCGGTTCGATGGCCATAGCGTACTTCGATTGCTTCTCCGGTATCAGCGGCGACATGATCCTGGGCGCGCTGGTGGACGCCGGCCTGGACTTCGATACCCTGAACAGTGAACTGAAGAAAATGCCCCTCGAAGGCTACCGCCTCAGCCGGTCGACGGTGACCCGCCAACATATCGCGGGAACCAAGGTCGATGTCGCCGTTCGGACTTCGAGCGGCCGGGAAATCATCGAAGGACCCGGCGAGGACGGACCTTATCACGACCACGGGGAAGCGAGGCACCTGAGCGACTTGACTTCCGTCATCGAAGACAGCACACTCGATGCCCCGGTCAAACACCAGGCCGCTCGGGTGTTCGATCAACTGGCGACAGCGGAAAGCGAGGTACACGGCATTTCGAAGCAGGAGGTGCACCTGCACGAAGTCAGCGGGGTGGACGCCATCGTCGACGTCGTGGGCGCCTGCATAGGCCTGGCCCTGCTCGACATACGACAGGTGTACGCCTCGGCACTGCCGTTGGGACGGGGGTTTATCCATTGCGCCCACGGCCTGATGCCGGTCCCCGCCCCGGGTGCGCTGGAACTGATGCGGGACATGCCGGTTTACCACACCGGGATCGAGGGCGAACTGGTTACACCGACCGGTGCCGCGTTTCTGAAAGCCACGGCCGACGGGCACGGTATCATGCCGAGGATGGTGTTGAGGAGGATCGGTTACGGCGCCGGCACCAAGGATTTCCCGGAGCATCCGAACCTGCTCCGGGTATGTATTGGCGACCCCCTGGATTAGACCGGATCAGGTCGGGCGGACCGGGTAAGATGTCCGCCTCCGCTATGCGAATACCGTCATCATGCTGCTCCAGCTCGCCCTGGACATTCCCCACGCCGCAGCGGTTCGCCGCCTGCTGGACGAGACCGCCTTCGGGGTGGATATCATCGAGCTCGGCACACCCCTGCTGATCCGTTACGGGACCGGCATCATCTCCGAGATCAGACGGGATTATCCCGAAACGAAGATCCTGGCGGATCTCAAAATCGTTGATGCCGGCGCCCTGGAATCGGGCCTTGCCTTCGACGCGGGAGCGGATATCGTAACCGTGCTCGGGACGGCGCACCAGACTACACTCTGTGAAGCAGCCGAGCAGGCGAAGCAGTCCGGAGGCCGGATCATGGCCGACCTGATCACCGCACGCGAAGCGGATGAGGCCGTCCGCCTGGCCCATGCGCTGGACCGGGCCGGCATGGACTTCATCTGTCTTCACACGGCTTTTGACATACGGGGACAGGAGGATTCGGCGCCGATACCGGAACGAATCGACCGGGTGGGCGCAGTAGTTCACCGGGCGGGGCTGGCCGTCGCGGGTGGATTGAATCCCCGGATGATCGAGCGCCTGGTTCCCCACGATCCGGATATCGTGGTCGTGGGGCGTTACGTTACCGGAAACGTCGATCCCGGCGGGGCGGTCCGCCGGATCAGGGAGATCATGCATCGAACCGATGGATAACGAGACAGCCTCTTCCCCGTTTGACGAAATCCGGCGGACTATCCTCGACGAGATGCGGCGGACGCTGAACCGGGTCTCATCCGAAGAAGTCGAAGCGCTCGTGCGGGAAGTCACGGAGGCCGGACGGGTCTTCGTCGCCGGCGCGGGACGTTCCGGGCTCGTCATGAAGGCCTTCGCCATGCGGCTCACGCAACTCGGCTTTCAGGTCCATGTGGTGGGTGAAACAACCACACCGGCGGTCAAATCGGGAGATCTGCTGCTGATCGGATCGGGATCGGGCGTAACGGAACGCCTCGTCCACTATGCCGGAAAAGCCGTCGAGGCCGACGCGCGGGTCGCGGTAGCGACCGCCGACCCGGGATCGCCCGCCGCCCGGCTGGCCGACCTGGTCGTCGTCATACCCGCGCCCACGCCGAAATCGTCGAAAGAGACCGGCGGCCAGGGACTTCGGTCGCACCAGCCGATGGCCACGCTCTTCGAACAGTGCCTCGGCGTGATGCTCGATGCCGGCGTCAAGCTGCTCATGGCGCAACTCGATGAAACCGAGCGCGGCATGTTTGCCCGCCACGCCAATCTTGAATAAGCACCGGCAGTTCCGGTGTACTCCGCGGGCCGCGGTGCTACGCCCTCGACAGGCGCCTGAGCACTTCCCGGTTCAGGACTGCCCGCAGAAATCCGCGCCAGTGGCCGTCGCGGTCTCTATCCGCCGACCGGTACGGATCGGTACCCATGTACAATGCGCCGCCGTCTTTGTGCGGCTTCAACAACACCGCGGGCGAACCGTCGCCCCACCGTCCGATGAAGCGCACGTCTTCGTCTGTTTCCGCCGGGCGGACCCGCCACTGGTGCGCGTCGAGCGCGGCCCCCTCGGGCAGATCGGGCCAGCCGGCGGTCAGCAGGATCCGATCCTGATCATTGAGGACGGACTCCCGCCGTATGCCGAACACGCGTTCCCGCGCGGCGCCGTGGCGCATCCCCTCGTCCAGGCTGAAGTCGTCGGCCGAACCCACGATCCATCCACCTGCCCGCATGTACCGAATCAACCGATCGACGACCGCGTCTTTGACCGTTGGACAGGGCGTACAGAAAAGCAAATCGCACCCGGAGAGTCTGTCTCCTTCTGAAATCTGGTGATCGGACGCGAATCCCACCTCCAGTCCCGTACTTTCTTCGAGGATGCCATGGGGCGTCAGCACGTCCAGCCCGGGCTCGCGGCTCGCGAAGGAATCGTACGAAAACAGGCATCTGTACTCCGGGGCCGGCGCATTCGCGCGTTCCGTCTCCGTCACCGATCGACTCAGTGCGGCAATCGTCGCCCATTGCTCCGGGTTCGATTCCGACAGGGGCCTGCCTCGTATGGCGCGGTCCTCCCACCACTCGGTATCGTCCCAGGCATGCCAGCCAACGGCCGAAACGCCCGGCGCGCAAGCCGCGCGTGTCCATTCCCGCAGTTCCCGAAGCGTGGCCTGATACCTGCTCCGCGCCACCTGCGATCCCACGACCATCCAGACGTCGCTGTCCGTCAACGTCCCGGACATGCGCACCGCCCAGCGGATCAGGCGATCCGTATCCGATGCGGACCGAAACGGCGGGGATCCCGGATCGATGATGACGAAGTCCAGCGCGCGGGCCGTATGCTGAAAATGGACCAGCGTATCGGCGGGAAGGAGAGCGTCAAGATGGAAACCCACCGTCGTTTTCAGGTTCGACCTCACCTTCTTCACGGCCCTGACCACCTCCGCCGTGAACGAGGCATACTGTTCCATCTGCCAGATCCTGCGTCCATGCCGATATCCGTCTTCGGTCAGTTCCATGGTCGACAGACGGCCTTCGACGGACTCCATCACCGGTTGCCAGCGGTCTTCGGGATACTCGCTGCCCCCCGTCGGCGCGTCCTCCAGCTGCAGCGCGTACAATCCCTTGCAGGACCCGAATACTTCTGTCACGCGCTGTACATAGTCCAGGCGCCACGCCCGCGTGTCGGGCAACAGGTACAAGGCCTTCGGATTGCCGATGTGCAGGATCGACCGGATTCCCGCGTCTTCCGCGGCGGCGATCATTTCTTTCAGGCGGTTCGTCTGGTCTTCCGAAGTCAGTTGGTTTCTCAGATCGAATCCGGCTCTCAAGACAACGTATTGAAAGCCGTTGGCCTTGAGCTCGGCAAAGTCGTCGCGCCATCGGTCCGCGCGGGCAAACTCGTTATAGTACGTAAAGGCCTGCAGTCTTGATTTGGCGAACATGTCTCCCTATCCGGTATGAGTCTGCGAATGTAACCGCGCCGTTATAGTGAATGCATTAAGAATAGGCACCGTCCGTTAAAAATCAAAACGCCTGTCCCAGCCCGAAATAGAAGAAAGTCCGGTCGTACTTTCTCGAATTGGGCAGGTCGATCTTGCTTTGATTGTGAAAGCCCACGTCACCCCGTATCAGACCGATCGGCGAATTCACCCGTACTCCCGCCCCGTAACCCAGCAGGAGATCCCCGAATCCGAAAGAACCCACCGTCTTCCCCACCCCGCCCCAGTCCGCGAATACGGCCAGGTCAAACCGGGATAGGGGTACCTGGATTTCATGCTGCGCGCTGATGGCGATCAGTCCGCCGTCGGGCTGGCCGATCCGGTTTATGCCGAACCCCCGCACCGATCGGTCGCCGCCGATGAACAGTCTGCTGTCGAGGGGTACGCGGTTTTCATTAAGCGCCTTCACGTAGGCGAACGAGACAGAAGTTGAAAAATCCGGCGCGTTGGGAATGGACAGGTATTTACGGGCTGTGGCCCTCAGCGTAAGTATCGAGTTCCGGTTGAGCGTGGAACTGCCGAGCAGGGGGCTGGCCACGCTGCTCTGGAATTGACCGAAGAATCCCGTCTTCGGGTTCAGGATATCATTCCGCGTGTCGTACGTCACAAGCCCGGTCAGACTGCCTTCGCGCCTGGACCGGAGGCTGTCGGCTTCCGAACCGCTTCGCAGGAGGTCGGCCAGTTCGTCGCTAAACGACGACACCTCGATGTTCTTCAGCGTATAGGTCAGTTGACTGCGGTAGGTGCGAGAGAGTTCGCGGTTGACCGCCACGGACACGCCCGCTTCCTGCTCGGTATGGCTGATGCGGTCCTCGCGCCGGAAGAACGCGCGCAGGATGCCCGTCGTCCTGGTCCGGAACAACCACGGCTGCGTGACCCCCGACTCGACGTGCTGGAAGAGCGAACTGATCTGACCGTTGGCGCCAATGGTGATCCCCCGGCCCAGCCAGTTTCGGTAGGCGACACTGAAGCTGCCCCTGAAGCGTTCGGCCGTGGCGAACCCGGCGCCGAAGCTCACCTCTCCCCCGGGCAGTTCGGTGACCTCCACCACCAGGTCCCGTACCGTAGTGGAGGTGTCGCTCCTCAGGGGAGACAGGCGCACGCTGCGGAACAGGCCCGTCTGGAAGAGCCGGGTCTGGCTCAACGATATCTTCGCGTTGTCGTAGAGTTCTCCCGGTTGGATCTCCAGTTCGCGGATCACCACGTTTTTGTGGGTCTTCCGCAGACCTCGGACCTGTATCGCGCCCACGCTGACAGGATGCCCTTCGAAAACCCGGAAGTTGACGGTAACGGAATGGTCCTCCGCGTGCAGCATGATGTTCGAGTCCACCGCCACGTCCAGCAGCGCACGGCGATCGGCGAGACGCTGGATGTAGCGTTTGTCCGTCGCGGCGGACAGCCGGTAGAAAACCTGGCCTTCCCGCGTAATCAGGTTCTGCCGGATCTCGTCTTCGGACAGGTATCCGAAGCCGTTCAGATTGACCGCGCGCACGGTGTACCGCGGACCTTCGTCGATGACGATCCTGAGCGCGACCCGATCCGCGTCAATCTCGTCGCGAACGGACCGGACCCTGGCATCCAGAAATCCGCTGTTCCTGTAGAAACTCTCTATCGCCGCCAGGTCGGTCCGCCAGATGGCGTTGTTCACTCGACTGCGTTGCCAGAATCTGGGTCGAAGAAAACTGTCCGTTCTGGTTTCGATCAGACCGAGGATACGGTCCTCGGCGATGGCCGCGTTGCCTTCGACGACGATGCGCTCGACGATGTCGGACTGCTGGGCGTCAGCGGGGGAAGCGTACAGGATCGCCAGGAGAAACAGCGTCCGGACCGCACCGGGATACCGCGTCCGGGATGAACCGATACGACCCGATTCGGCAACGGTTGGCTTCGAGGGAAGCCTCATTCCCTTTACCATGTGAATTGCCTGACCGTTTGGTCCCCTGTCGTCCTTACATGCAAAGGCGCAGGCTTACCGAAACCGGAATTTGACCTGGAGGTCGATTCCATTCTGGGGAAGTTCGCCCGATTGATCGGAAAACGTCTCGATATACAGGAAGTCGGTCAGTTGGTAACCGACCCGCAGCGAGTATTCCGAAGATTGGAACAATCGGGTAAAACTGACCCGGGCGCGCCGGTTGATCCGCTTGCTGAGGGTAAGTTGAACCGGCGATCCGGCCTGAACGGCGCTGTTCATCGAGAAAGGATCGCCCTCGACCTGGACTTCGTCGAGATTCAACAAGGCCTCCGCGAGTGCTTCGCCGGTAATTAAAAAGGCCCTGTTTCTCATACCGGCGTATTCATCGGGCGTGCCCAGGCTGGTGAGTCCGGCCGTGCCGAAAGTCAGCAGGGAGACGACCTCGGGCCCGTAGATTACCTCGGGGCCGGCAAGCGACCGGGAACCCGAAGCCAGAATCTCCGTAGCGTTGTCGTCGCGCGGCGCGGCGCGCAACTGGGGCGTCACCGTCGACACCGGTCCGGACGCGAGCAGTTCCACTTCGTAATAGGTATCGTGAATGTCGCGCACGCGGGGCGCCCAGGCCTGAATGTTCAGGACCGGATCGAGCTGCGCTACCGGGTACTCGATCAACGCGGTGAAGCTCTCCAACGGTACGCGCCTGGTCAGGTCGATCCGTCCGGTTTCCAGTTCGAAGGTGGCGCCCAGGTACCTGATCACGCCGTCTTCCTCGGCAACGGCGTTTCCGGTCACCAGGGGATTCTGCACCGTATTGCCGAGGGCCACTCCGCCCTCGACGGTCAGTTGGGCGATATTGTTCTCGACGGCCAGGTCGGTCACGTCCACGGCTACGTCCAGCGCGATGCTTTCCAGGAACGGGTCCGGCGTGTCCTGCGGACGTATGATCGCGTTGTCGAGGAGCAATTCGCCTATATCCAGCGGATGCGTAACCACGCCAGTCACGACGATCGGATCGGCTACATTGTAGATCCGTGAACGATCCCGGTTGCCGGTCCAGGCAAGCGATCCGTCGATAATGAGCATGGCCGAACCGAGCCGTTCCACTTCAGCCTGGCTGAAATCGGCATAGGCTTCGATTTCGGCGAAGGACAGGTTGTCCGTCAAGAGGTCGCCGGAAACCCGGACCGTGCCGTCCCCGGCGCGGAACGCTACGGGCTTTAGCCCGAAGGCGCCTCCATCGACGTCGACCTGGAGCACGTCTGCCCGGAACGTCGGTTCGAACTCACGGAACCGCAACGCCGCGTCCCGAACGGTGACCTGACCGACCGACCGGGGTGAAGCGGGTGTTCCTCCGATGGACAGGCGGATGTCGGCCTTCCCCTCGATGCGTTCGAGATCGTACACGACGCCACTCAGGAAAGACAGGTCGATGTCGTCTCCTTCGACGGTCAGGGCGATATCCTCCACACCGGTCGCATCGCCGGTCCTTTCATTACGGGCCGGGTCATAGGGTATGGTGCCGTGGGCGGTTATGGTATCGCCGCCTTTGCGAATCCTCAGGTCCCGGATGGCGATTTCCCCGCCACCATACACTAAGTGGGCGGCGAGGCTGTCCAGGGAGGCCTGATTGTATCTCGGTTGATCCATGGAAACGCGGGCGTCTATGACCCGGGCGGAGGGCGGACCGGTGACTTCGATCCGGGTATTCACGTTACCGCCCAGGGGAAGGTCGAGATTCGCCAGTGCCATTACGGCGTCCATCCTGATCTGTTCACCCAGGATGGTGAAGTCGGACGCGCCCGCACCCGTTCCGCCATTGACGTACGCCAGGCGGCCGCGCATCGTAAGCCGGCCCCGCTCGTCATCGGGTTGGTTGATGCGGCGAATCGTGGCGGACACGGAATCCATATGGATGTGGGCCCCGTCGAAATGCAGCCTTACGGGGTTCGTGTTCACCAACTCGTTCTGGAGTCCGAACAGTTTCAGCGAATCCAGCGCCATGACCCCGTTGACGTCGCCGCGGTCCCGGACCGACCCGTTCACGTCGATCCTGCCCCGGATGTACCCGTCCAGGTCGGCAGGCACGATCTCGAAGAACTCACGCAGGGGCGCTACGGCCAGGTTGTCCACGACCAGGGACGCCGTGTATCTTTCGCCGGACGGAAGCGACTCCGGCTGGACTTCCGGCGCCCACCGCAGATCGACCGGATAGGCAAGATCGATATCCGATCGTCCCAAAGGGCTTTGCACGGATAGCACGGGAACCCGCAGCAATCGGTCTTCGTAAAGCGCCGAGGCGGTCACCGTGCCAAGCAGGTTGGTTCTGTTTCCTATCGCATAACGCACGTCCGAAACGGTCAGCAGGCCATTGATGCTAGGATCGCCCGGGGTTCCTCCCAGGGATATCACCCCGTCCATGGCGCCGCTGAACGTGCCTTCTGATACCAGGAAAGGAGAGAGGAACTCCAGTTGCACGTCTTCCAGGACGGTTTCGAGGTCGACCCGCCCATCGGCGGCGAGACTTGCCGTACCGTTGACCGTGATCCGGCCGAAATCACCCGTCAGCCTGAATTCGTCCACGGTAATGACCTGGTTCTCGAGTTTCACGGTGGAGGGGGCTACGGAATGCAGTATCCGGTCGTTCATCAGTACATCAAGTGAATCAAGGGAGACCGTTATGGCGGACCGGTCGGGATACCCGGCCAGTCCCACGGCGTGTATATTCCCGCTGAACGTGCCGGTGCCGCCTTCGATCGGTCTCTTGGAAAGTATGGAGAGGAGAGGTGACAGCGAAGTCTGCACCAGATCGACCTGCAGATCGTAAGTGTTCTGTCCGGTCAGCTCGATGGATCCCTCCGCCGAAACGGTGGGGCCGGGGTTTCGCGTCATAGTGAAATCCAGGCGGTCTTCGCTGATCTTCATTTCCAGATCGGTGTCGCCCAGATTTTCGTTTTGAATCGCCAGGTTTCGGACGGTACCCTTCCCCTTGACGGAGGGTTGTTGAACGGTGCCGGAAATACCGCCCTGCATGCGAAGAATGGCATCCAGTCCCCACCAGGATTCGCCCCGGAGGTAATCTCCGAGCCTGAGGTCATGCACGTTGAAGTAGCCGGAGACAGCCTGGTCTCCGGTCAGATTCGTCCTGGCATGGAATTCCAGCCTGTCCAGCACGGCATTGATCGTCATGCTGCGTTGTTCGTCCAGAAAACCTTCGATTTTCGTTTCGCCGAGGAGGACATCGCCATAGGCCAGGCCGCTGACCCAGCCACCCAGCCGGACGGTCGGCCGCCTGAGCGTGCCTAACAGGTAGAGATCCAGTTCGGCCGAACCACGAAGTTTTGCGAAATCCAGCGGCGGGGGCAGGATTCCGACGTCGTTCACGTCAACCGAACCGGTCAACTGAATGTCTCCATCCGTGCCGAGCCGGCCCTCGGTGTGTACCAGGAAAGACGCTTCCCGGAGGTCGACCCGGAGTTGGCCGCGACGGTACCCGGCCGATACCGTCACGTCCCGCAGCGGCAGGTCGTTTATGCTCACCAGGGTGGAAGAAGCGTTCAGATCGGCCCTGCGAGGCGCATCGTCGAACCCGCCCCCTTCCATTTCGAAGGCGAATTCCACTTCTCCCTCGAGCGCGCTTCCGTCGTCGACAAGGGCCGGCGGCAGCGCGGAGAGCATGAGACCGGGTGACTCCAGCTGCAAGCGATATCCGGTAGACTCCCCGCTAAAGTCGAGCAACCCCCGTCCCGACACCCATCCCGCCTCATGCTTTCCCCGGAACCGACCGACCGTGAGCACATTCCGCGCATACGTCATATCCACCGTGGCCAGATTGAACGATCCGTACTCCGATCGCACCACCGGTGATGTGAACCTGGCCTTTAAATCCGGGTCGGACAGACTGTTGCGCAGCGACCCGGTCATGCTGAAGATCCCGGGCATAGTGTTTTCGAAACCGATAATCCGCAGTATGGCGCCCACCTGTCCGTTCGCGGCGAAATCCAGCGTGGCGGGATTCTCGCGCGCGGTCGAGATCTCGCCGGTCACGTGAAATCCCATCGGGGGGCCGTGGGCGGATTCCATGGTCAGGTCGTGAATCGTAACGGCGTCTCCTTCGAAGTATACGTCCGCGCGCATATTCGTTACGGCGTCTTCATATCCTCCAATATGGTAAGCCACGTGCCCTGCGCCTATTTCGCCTTCCATCGTGAAGGGCCGGAGCACGGCGCCGCTGAAACCGACTTCCCCGGCGCTCACCGCCGTGGAATCCGCGGGATCGTAATAGCGGAACGTGCCGTTCCGGATCCGCAGGTCGCGCAGATCAAAGGGCAGGCCGGACATTCCCTCATCTGATGACCCGACCGCTTCCTCGTCCCACGCCGGATCCTCCAGCAGCAGAGACAGGGAACTCTTCCCGCTACCGGCGGCGTTTTCGAAGTAGGCCATGCGGAATCCGTCGATATCGACGCTGTAGAGCGGCGCCTCTCCAAACACGGCGTCCCAGACGTTGAAGCCTATACTGATCTCGTCCGCTCCCGCGACTTCCCCGCCGGTCTGGATGTCCGGAAGGCGAAGGGATACGCCCCGCATCGCCAGGTGCGTCCGCAAACCAAGCTCGATCCGTTCGATCGTTACCTGTCCGTTGAGCCGGTCCTGTACGGTCCGCTCCACGGCGCGGCGGACCTGGTCCATGCCCCAACCGGTACCCAGCAGGATGAAGACGGCCAGGCTCGCGGCCAGTATCAACGAGGCCAACAGACCCAGCCCTATAGTCCATTTATTTAGCCGCAGGTTCATGTGCCATTACCGGGAAGTGAAGGCGCCGAAGCCGTTAATCGAACAACTTGTGGACGAAACGGGTTCTCAGCGCCCTGGCCGCCCATTCCATGTTTCGTTCAATGTCCCGCCACAACTGTTCGCCCGGTCCGGTGCCGTTTCCTTCCTCATAACCCAGACGACGGGCGAGAAACAGGAACTCCTGGGACGTCTTGTCCGGAAGGACCAGGTCCCTGGCGTTGCCGCGCACCATGCGCAGCGCGTTGATCAGCCTGACCAGGAAACGATACGCCGTGCCGAGCATGTCATGCTCCTCGTCCGAAAGGTAACCGGCCCCGTTCAGCGCTTCCATGGCCTCCAGCGTAGTCGGTCCGCGAACCGCCGAATTGCCGACGCCGTAGCGAATCTGCAGATCCTGTACGAAGTACTCGATGTCGATCAACCCGCCGTAACTGTATTTGACGTTGATGGCGCCGGTTTCGACCAATTCATCGTTCTGCCGTTCGCGCAGATGGGTCCATGAACGGCCGTCGACCGGGGCGTCGGCGTACACGAAGGCATCGCGGGCGGCCTCGACGTTCGCACCCAGGACCGGATCGCCCCCGATGGCGCGCAGCTTGATCAGCGCATGGCGCTCGTAGGGCAGGGCGCCGCCCTTTTCGTTGAAATACGCGTTGAACTTCTCGAGCGACGAGGCCAGCGCGCCCTTTTCGCCGTAGGGCCGAAGCCGGAGGTCGATTTCGAACAGGCCTTCTCTCCGGGATTCGATGGTGCCGCAGATCATGCGCACGAGCCGCTCGTAGTACTCCGAATTCAACACGGTCTGGGGGCCGCTCGTACTGCCCTGTCCGGCGTAGACGAACAGCAGTTCCATGTCGGATGCCCAGCCCAGTTCCCTGCCGCCGCATTTCCCCAGCGCACAGATACTGAAAACGCAGGGCGCGCCGGAGGGCAGCAGCGGCGCGCCGTATTGCCGGCGCTGCTCCCGGTCGCAGATATCGTACGCCGATTCCAGGATCACCTCGGCCAGCGTGGTGAGCTCACGGGAAAAGGCCTGGATGTCTTCGTGCTGCTCCAGGATCTCGCGCATGCTGATCCGCAGCATCTCCTTATCCTTGTAACGGTTCAGCAACTCCTTGCGGCGGGCGTAGCTTCCGACCCTGGACAACCGTGCGCCCAGTTCGCCTTCCATCTGCTCCCGCGATCTGACGATTCCGACCACCTTGATGTCCTGCAGCACGGGGAAGAGGTTCTTGTACTGCATCCTGAGGAAGTCTTTCCACAGGAAATCGCTTGTGCCGAAGAGCTTTGCCATCGCGGCGATTACTTCCTGCTTCTCCAGCTGGTCGAACATCTCTTCCATCGCCCGGCCGGGCCGGACGTTGGCCAGGACCTGGTCGATCAACTGGTTGAAATGTTCCAGGGCCTGGGCGGGATTTGGCGCCCGGGTCAGCAGGTGGGTAAACTGCTTGATGAGCGCGATGACGAATCGCAGTTCCTGGAGTTTCCGCGGATCGGTGATCTTCGCTCCGCGCCGGTCGGTCACCTCGAGCGTATCCTGTACCTGGACTCCGGCGGCCGCGATATCGATGCGTCGAATGTTGATGTTACGCAGCGCCAGGGCGGTCGACAGGGCGTACAGAAACGCCGGCGTGTCCTGGCCCGTGATGCCGAGACGGGTCGCCCCGGACCCGGTGTCGTTGTCGATCGTCACATGCACCGGGAACATGGAGGAGGTCTCCGCTTCCTGCTCGCGACGGAGGTAGTCCACGACGCGCTCGTTGATCCTTCGCTGCAATGCGCCGGCGCTGTCCATGCGCAGACGGCGCATGGCGTCCTTGATTTCCAGCGTTATGGCGGGCCAGTCCGGCGGCTCCTCCGACGGCGCGTGCACCCGGAAGACATCCACGATCTTTCGCCGGGAACGCAGCGACGACGAGGTGATGCCCGGCGGCGCGGCCGGAGTGCCCGAGCGAACACGGCGGCGACGTTGAAGCCGGGAGGACCGCTTGCCCGGATCGCCGGCCGGTTCCGCGTCGGCGTAGGTGAATACGTCCCCGCGGCGTATGCTCAGTCCGTTGGACGCCAGGAGTCCCGACAGGATGGAAATCACCGAGAGGTAATCGAAGGCCACGACGGTAAGGCGCCACGTCGAATCGTCCAGGGGCTCCACGTCGACCTCCGCGGCGTTGTCCGGTCCAAGCCGGCTGATCATCCCGATGTGGCGCCGGATCACTTCGGGCTCGTATCGCTCGAAATAGGCCGGCGCCATCCTGCCGATATGATCCCTGACCAGGATATCCGGCAAGTCATTGCCCTTGAGTTGTTCCGAAAGTTCCGCGAAAGGTACCGTATTCGTCATGCTCTGGTTCCGGGGTGGTTTGGCGGGACACAAAACTCCTAAGATACAAGATACATTCAACCCTGCGTAAAATCAACCGTAACACGCATTTGTGCAGCGCGCCTCCGTACGTGCACGCACGTGCCTAAAAAAACGCGGTCTGTCCACTTTTTTCTTGACAGCCCTACAAAACGTTATATTATTCGAAGCCATGTTTGAATAGCCAAACTTTTCATTGTGCCGGCAACACGATTGTTGCCATAACGAATCGGACAAAATGATGGATGTCTGGAGAGAATTCGAGCACAACGAGATCACGCACAGCGGCGCGCACTACCTGATGACGGTGCAGCAGCTGATCGAGG
Source organism: Gemmatimonadota bacterium (assembly GCA_026706345.1). NCBI lineage: Bacteria > Pseudomonadati > Gemmatimonadota > Gemmatimonadota bacterium. The sequence goes on from JAPOYX010000198.1 coordinate 92,598, forward strand.
ACCAGGGATACGCCCGGGTATCGGACGTGGCCCGGGAGATGCATATCACGCCGGGCAGTGCGTCGATCATGATCAAGTCGCTCCGGGAAAAGGGATACCTGGAAGAGGACCGGAACCGGTTCCTCAAACTCTCGGAGGAAGGGAACCGGCTGGCGCAGTCGGTATGGTCGCACCGGCAGATCCTCATCGCCTTTCTCAAGGGCGTCCTGCATATCGACGCGGAACAGGCGGAAATCGACGCGTGCAAGATCGAGCACCTAATCAGCACGACGACCGGAGAGCGGCTGCTGCTCTTCCTGCAGTTCCTCCTGTCGGACGATCCCCACGGCAGGGCGTTTCTCAAGTCCTACTGGGACGCCAACGTGCTGTCGATCTGCGACTTCGAAACCTGCGCGGTTTGCGAGGAAGTGGGCGAATGCCTGGTTATCCGATCGGAGTCGGCGTGAGGGACGTGGAAGCATTCGGTATCCTGACGGCGGGACACGCGCCGTCAGAAAACAAAAAGGGACTATCGCGACATGGCCCGGCAAGCCCGGCGATAGTCCCTGGCAGGACAGGTATAACTGTCCCTGAGGGCGGTACGGACGTACGCGACCCTCTTATTCTATAGTATAAGGAAACCGCCATGACGGGTCAATACTATAACGGGTCGATTCCGACGAAAGGGGATACTGCCTATCCGAAAAACACCTTTCAGTTCCGTAGCGAGTACCGGCATCGGACCTTCTGACGCGAGATAACCCATGCATTCCGAACTCTTTACCACCAGCACGCAAGCAAAGACTATTCGCCTGGATGAGCTGAAATCGGGCGAGAAGGCAACGATAAGGCAGATCAAGGGCACGGCGGGAGAAGAAGTACACCTGATGGAACTTGGGCTGCTCCCCGGGACAACCGTCGAATTGATCAAACGCGCACCCATGGGCGATCCGATCGAGATACGCGTTCGGAGTTACCACCTGTCCATTCGCTGCGCGGAGGCCCGTTCGGTCATGGTGGAAAGAAGTTGAACTAAAGGGTAGAAAAAAGGACTATCGGTTCGGCTGGCCGGCTCTCCCCGATAGTCCTTGGACCAGGGGGATACGTACACTTGGCGAGTACAATCCGGTCCCGGCCTGTTTTGAAATATACGCCCCCTGGCGGCCGCTGTCAATTCCACAGGTTTACCCGGGGGCTAAATGCTTCGTAAAACTATCTTCTGGATCCATCTCTCGTCGGGCGTAATCGCCGGCATTGTCATTCTGATCATGTCGGTGACCGGCGTGCTGCTCACCTTCCAGAGCCAGATCGTCGACTTCGCCAACCGGGAATACGCCACGGTCCATCCTCCCCATCCCCGTGCCGAGCGCATGGATCTAGACGTGGTGCTCGCGGCGGTCCGGAGCATCGAGCCCGAGGCGGAGCCCACCTCCGTCACCATACGTCCCGATCCGACCGAGGCGTACGTCGTGCGATACGGTCGTGCGAAAACCGTCTTCGTCGACCCCTATTCAGGGGATGTCCGGGGCGAAGGCAATATCGCCGTCCGTAATTTCCTCCGGGAAATCATGTACTGGCACCGCTGGTTCGGCGCGGAAGGCGAAAACAGGGCGGTCGCCCGCGCGGTCACAGGCGCCTGCAACCTGGCGTTCTGCCTGCTGACCATCACGGGGCTGTACATCTGGTGGCCCCGCAAGTGGACCCTGGCGGCGTTCAAGGCCGTCTTTGTCCCGAACTTCAAGACGCGCGGAAAGAGCCGGGATTTCAACTGGCACAATTCCTTCGGCATCTGGTGCCTTCCAGCCCTTTTCCTGATCTCGCTGAGCGGGGTGGTCATCTCCTATCGTTGGGCCGGTGACCTGGTCTACGCGCTCACGGGTACGGAACCCCCTCAACGGGCTGTGCAATCCGCATCGGAACCGGCAACGCCCGGGGACGAATCCGCACCGTTGCCAGCCGCTCCCTCCGAATCCTTTCTGGCCGCGGCACGAAAGCAGGTGCCGGAATGGGCGTACATCACGCTGAACCTGCCGAAGGAAGGCGCGGAAACCACCACGCTGAACGTATCTGAAATGGATAACCGCATACCGCTGACCCGCTCCACCCTTACCGTGTCCACGACAGATGCAGGGATAGTCGAATGGGTACCTTTCACCAGCCTGAACATGGGACGACAGATCCGCACCTGGCTGCGTTGGATCCATACGGGTGAAGCGGCAGGATGGTTCGGCCAGCTCATCGCGGGCGTGGCCTCCGCCGGAGGCGTGGTCCTGGTCTGGACGGGGCTCTCGTTGGCATGGAGACGTTTCCGAAGATTCAACAAAACACGGCAAGACAGGACATTCACGACAAAGGATATACCAGGAGAATCCGATGAAGAACCAAAGCTTGCTCGCACAGGATGAGGAAAACCAGACGCGGGTGTATTCGTGCCATTCCGGGCATATCCACGTCATCTACCGGCGCATCAATATCGCCCTGTCGACGGGTGAATTCCGCGAACTCCTGGACTGCGTCGTACAGACCTTCGAGTACATTCAGAAACAAAGCCCGGAGCGTATGGAATCGAAACACATCGACGTGACGTTCGACGACACGGTCGTAAAAATGCCCCTGCCCGGCTTCAGGACGTTCGTACAAGTCCTCAGACGGGCGATGACCAGTTTCCAGAGACTATCGGGTGTATACAACAAGCCCTCCGGAGTGGAAGCGGAATACATAGCCAACGGCAAGCTCATTCCGTTTGCACCCTGCAGGTACAACCAATTGAATTGACTGGTCGGCCTGGAAAGCCTGCCCGCATCGCTTTTTATTCCCTTTTAGCATGTATTGCGTTATATTTGGTCTGATCCGGGCGTGACGGTTTCCCGGTCCTATAGCGACACCGTTTCCATGCCAGAACGCTCCATGGACATGACCGAAACTACCGATACATTCACGGCGCGTGAATCCGCGTTCGACGTACTCCTCGTCGGCAACCCGAATACCGGCAAGACGTCCGTATTCAATTCTCTGACCGGGCTCCGGCAGAAAACGGGCAACTATCCCGGCGTGACCGTGGAGAAGAAGACGGGCATCGTGGCGGGGCCGGACGGCGGCACGCTTCGTCTCCACGACATGCCCGGAATGTACAGCCTTACCCCGAAGTCTCTCGACGATTCCATCGCACGGGAGGTGCTGATCGGGGAAGCGGACGAGAACCTGGACATCCGGCTCATCGTGGTTGTTGCGGACGCCTCGAATCTCAACAGGAACCTCTACCTGGTTACCCAGCTCATCGACCTCGGCATCCCCGTCGCCGTGGCCATGAACATGATGGACAACGCCGTCAGCAGCGGCGTCCACATCGATCTGGACGCACTCTCCGATCAACTGAAGGTCCCGATCGTACCCGTAATCGCTTCACGTCAACAGGGAATAGACGAGTTGCGACAGATGATGTTCGACCAGATCGGTCCGGGGGGATCGGAAACGCGGCCAGCCGGATCGCCGGAAGAGGCTGCGCAGGGATCGATCGGACCCGCCTCGGGTCCGGCCAGGGTTTCTTTCGCCGAACGGTTTCCGCGGCGGCGTCTGCTGGGCGGCCTGCTCGACGAAGCGCTCTCTCCCGCTGCGGCCTGGTTCGGAGCACACACGAAACTGAACGAGGTAGCGCAGACTTCGGAAGCACTGCGGGTGACTTCGAGCGACCAGGCGCTGCAGACGTGGATGGAAGGCCGCCAGGACGCCTCCTGCAGAGACGACCTGAAACGCATCGTGGAGCAGGTGCGGGGCAGGCTGGACGAGATACAGGTGCCCTGGCGGATGCTGGAGACCATTCTGCGGTATGACCAGATCGACGAGCTCTATTCCAAGGTCGTGCGGGAGGAACGAGATACCCAGGCCAGGCCAAGCGTCCGGCTGGACCGCGTGTTCACCCACCGGGTGGCCGGCCCCGCCATCGTACTGATCGTGTTCGCACTGGTCTTCCAGTCCATCTTCTCCTGGGCAGAAACGCCCATGACGCTCATCGAGGACGGAGTCGGCGCCCTGGGCGCCTTCGTCTACCAGTTTCTGCCGGAAGGCCTGTTGCGCAACCTGCTCGTGGACGGCGTCATTGCCGGGGTGGGCGCCGTGCTGGTCTTTCTCCCCCAGATCCTCTTTCTCTTCTTCTTCCTGGCTCTGCTCGAAGATACGGGCTACATGGCCCGCGTAGCCTTTATCATGGACCGTTTCATGAAGAGCATGGGACTGTCGGGCCATTCGGTCATGCCGCTGCTTTCGTCCTTTGCCTGCGCGATACCGGGCATCATGGCGACGCGGACGATCTCGAACTGGAAGGACCGCCTGATCACGATCATGATCGCGCCGCTGATGAGCTGCAGCGCCCGCCTGCCCGTATACATCCTGCTGATCGGCGCCTTCTTCCCGTCCATGACGATTTTGGGCGTATTCACGCTGCAGGGCCTCATGCTGTTCACCATGTACATCTTCGGGATTGTCGTCGCTATCGCCGCGGCGCTGGTGTTCAAGCGGTTTTTCATGAGGGACGCCGTTCCCACGAGTTTCGTCATGGAACTGCCGCCCTACCGGCTGCCCTCCCTCAAGTGGGTTTTGCTGCAAATGTTCGAACGGGCGAAGGTCTTCGTGACGGAGGCGGGCCAGATCATACTGGCCATATCGGTCGTCCTCTGGTTCCTCGCCTCGTACCCGCAACCCGACGACTACGATACCATGTCGTCCAGGTCGCGCATACAACAGAGTTACGCCGGCCAGCTCGGCCAGCTGATCGAACCGGCCATCGAGCCCCTCGGGTTCGACTGGAAGGTGGGTATCGGCCTCATCACGTCCTTCGTCGCCAGGGAAGTGCTGGTCAGCACCATGGCCACGATCTACAACGTGGAGGAGGCCGACGAGACCTCGGTCGATCTCCGAACGTCGCTCCAGAACGAGGTGGATCCGGAAACGGGCGAGCGGGTATACACACCGCTTGTGGCGGTCGCCCTCATGGTGTTCTTCGCCCTGGCCTGCCAGTGCATGGCCACGGTCGCCATCGTGAAGCGGGAGACCAGCAGTTGGCGATGGCCCATCGTCATGATCGCGTACATGACCGCCCTGGCCTATATCGGATCTTTCGTTGTCTACCAGGGAGGATTGCTCCTGGGATACGGGTAGCTGCCATCGGATCGTTTGGCATTTAACCGTTCCGTCGTTATCTTGTCATCATGGATCTTCAAACCCTGATCGTTGCCATAACCGTTGGAATCGCGGCCGCGTTTGTCGTTCGCACCTTCACGCGGCAGTTCACGTCCCGGGGCCGGAAGGGATGCGCAAGCTGCAGCCACGGCGGCTCGGGCGGCCAGCCAGGCGCATCGCGGGATGGCGATCTGATACAGGTGGAATCGATCCGGGAATAGCTTCAGTCCACAAACGCAGATCGACACCAGACCACATGTCCGTACTCGATACAATCCGGAACAGACGGTCGATTTACGAATTCAGGACGGAACCGGTCCCCCGGGAAGTGATCGCCCGTGTGCTCGAAACGGCCGTGTGGGCGCCGAACCACAAGCTGACGGAACCCTGGCGCTTCCTGGTCGTCACGGGGAAGACCAAGGAGGCCCTGGCGACCATCTACTGCAAGATCCAGCGTGAAAAAACGAAGTCGGACGACTCCGGTATCCTGCGGAAGGCCACTGAAAAGGGTTATGCCAAGATCATGTCCAAGCCCGCCGTCATCGGCGTGGTCTGCAAGAAGGACGAGGACGCCTTCCGCGCGCGCGAGGACTATGCCGCCACCTGCTGCGCTATTCACAACATCGCGCTGGCCGCCTGGGAAGAGGGCATCGGCATGCAGTGGAGCACGGGAGGGCTTATCCGGGATCCCGAGACGCTGGAACTGCTGAAAATCGATTCACGTGAAGAAGAAATCATCGGATTCCTCTACACAGGTTATCCGGCGCAGGTCCCCGCCCAGAAAAGAATACCCGCCGCCGAACGAACCGAATGGTTCGGCTGACGCATCCATAGACTTCTTCCATAGGACAAATACGCAACCTCGAAACACCCTGGAGCCGCCATGTCCGTAGTTTCCGAAGTTCGATTCGCATCGGGATTCCACTGGGAAGACTACATGCGGAACAGCGAGAAGAATCTCGAAAGGTTCAATGAAAATTACGAGAAAGCAAACCTGGATCCGGAGGATGCGCGGTTCCTCGCCTCCATCACGACGCCCTTGAAGGTGCTCATCCTCGCGGAGGACTGGTGCGGCGACGTGGTGCAAAGCCTTCCACCCATCGTCCGCATGTTGGAGCAGAGCCCGGCCATCGCGTACCGGATCTTCCGCAGGGACGAGAACCTGGACATCATGGACCGGTATCTCACTGACGGTTCCAGGGCCATTCCCTATCTCGTCTTTATGGACGACGGCCTGAACGAGGTGGCCCGGTGGGGACCACGCCCGGACGAATGCCAGGCGATCATGCGGGACAACAAGGGCAGGATCCCCATGGAAGACATCTACCCCCGCATCCGTTCCTGGTACAGGCAACACGGGAACGGCCCGCTCGTGACGGAAATCCGGGGCGTCCTCGAACGAATCAAGCGGACCGCATGATCCTTCCATGGCCGAAACCGTCACGGAAATCAAGCACAACACTGGCAAGCCCGACCAGTCCTTCTCGTGCCGCCTGCTCTACCACGGGGGCAGCCGCATGGTGATTTCCTACCGGTCCACCCGGGAATACCGGCAGGGGGACATCCGGATTCCCCCGGGCACGCTGACCCTGGCCTATTACGAAGAAGGACTGCCCCACATCCTGTGGAAGATGATCGGACCGGACGGAAGCCTCGTCGGGCACTACGTACACCTCTGCGACCGGGTACGGATCGGACCGGACCACGTTGAGTATGACGACCAGTTGCTTGACCTGTGGTTCTTTCCGGACGGCGGCTGCCGCGTGCTGGACGAGGACGAACTGCGGCAGGCCGCTGACAACGGACTGATCGAACCTGATACGGCGGATCGCGTAAGGACAACTGCCGGGGATGTCGTGCGCCGTATCCACACGATCACGGCGGATTTCGACGCGCTGCTCGACAGCCGCGGACTTGCTCAGCACGCCAGCTAGCTCCCTGTATACACCATACACGCCAGCCGTTCCAAGGAGCGTTGCGGCCGGTTTTCGTCCACCGTAATCTACTTGACAGACAACGGTTTTTTTCGTAAGTTCAAAGTACCGGAAATACGGTGAAACAGATGCCTGTCCGACGCAGTGGAAACAGGTGGTCGAATCTCACCGTACAAGTTCAACCTGCCAATTTATGCCATCATTGAAAAACACGGTTACGCATCGCTTATCGGCTAAGGGCATCGATCCCCTCGCGCTCTACGGCCAGTACGATTCCAGGCTGCGCGCCATAGAGAGTGAATTCGACGCCAAAATCACCGCCCGGGGCGAAGAAGTCGTGATCACGGGCAAAGCGGAAGAAGTCAGGCAGATCACCAATGTGCTGCGCGAGATGATCAAGTCTGTCCAGCAGGGCCGAACGCGCGAAGTGGACGATATCATCCGGGCAACCAGGACCGAAAAGAAAAACGGTGAAGAATCCGGCTCGTACTCCGGTGAATCGATCGAAGTGCTGTCCCGGCGGGAACGGATCCGGGCGCGGAGTCCCAACCAGCAGGAGTACGTGGACCAGGTCCGGAAATGCGATATCGTGTTTTCCATCGGGCCCGCCGGTACGGGTAAGACCTACCTGGCGGTAGCCATGGCCATCTCGGCCCTACGCAGGGGAGAGGTCGATCGGATCGTATTGGCGCGGCCGGCCGTGGAAGCGGGCGAAAGCCTCGGGTTTCTTCCCGGCGATCCGAGGGAAAAGGTCGACCCGTACCTCAAGCCCCTCTATGACGCGCTGCACGACATGATCCCGAACCACAAGGCCGGACGTCTCATCGAAGACGGGACCATCGAGATCATTGCCATGGCGTATATGCGAGGCCGTACGCTGAACAACGCCTTCGTGATCCTCGACGAGGCCCAGAACACGACGACGGCGCAGATGAAGATGTTCCTGACCCGCCTGGGCGCCAATTCCAAGGCGATCATCACCGGCGATATCACCCAGATCGATCTGCCCGAGGACAAGGTTTCCGGACTGGTTCACGTCCAGGAGGTGCTGGCGGACATCCGGGGCATCGCCTTCGTATACCTGACGGATAAGGACGTGGTCAGGCACCGGCTCGTTCAGGACATCATCAAGGCCTATGAACGGCATGAGAACCCCTAAGTCCGTTTGCTTTCATCTTGACTGTTGAAATCGAAACCACCCTGCCCGCGCTGGACGTGCCGCGCGAGGCGCTCTGCAGTGCCGTTTGCCGGGTACTTCAGGGGGAAGGCCGAGACCATGCGGCCGTGACCGTGGTACTGGTCGACGACCCCTACATCCGGCGGTTGAATCACAAGTATCGCCATCTGGATCGCGCGACGGACGTGCTGTCGTTCAACCTGGACGACGGTACCGGGCTCGACAGGGAAGCACTGGGCGACGTGTACATTTCCGTCGACCGGGCCCGGGACCAGGCCGGCCGTTATCATGTGTCCCTGGACGACGAGTTGCACCGGCTCGTGGTTCACGGGTGTCTGCACCTGCTGGGCTATGACCACCACAACGCTTCGGAACGCAAAGTGATGCGGGAGAAGGAGCGGGTCTACTCGGCGGCCGAGGACGCCGGCGGGAATTCGGATGGTCACATAGGAGAAAAGCGTCGTGGATGACGACATTCCCCTATTGGTCGAATGGCTGATCCTGACCGGCTGTACTATTTACGCCATGCTCCTGACCGGAGCGGAATCCGCGTTTTCCAGCCTGCCCAAAACCACGCTTCAGGAACTCAAGGCCGCCCACGAAGGCGGACAATCCAGCCGCGTTACCCGGTGGCTCGACAACCAGGAACGCCTGTTTACCACCCTGCTCATCGGAAAAACCATCACCACGGCCGGCGTCGTCATCTCCGTGGTGGCCCTGGCCCTGACGCCGCCGCTTACCGACTCCTTCGGCTCGACCCTCACGCTGACTATCTCCGGACTGTTCGCCATCGGGCTGTTGCTGGTCCTGATCGAGTGGCTTCCGCGACTCCTCGTGTCCCGGTACTCCGACCTGACCGTTCGCGTTTCCGCCGTACTGGTCCTCGTCAGCTACTGGCTGTTCTGGCCGCTGATCACGCCGCTGCTCGTGCTGAACCTGCGCATGGCGCGCGCGGGACTCTTCAGCAGCGGCCGCAATCCCTACTGGCTCGACGACGAACTGCACCGGGTACTCGAACTCGAAGAGACCCGCGAACTGAAGCCCGACGACAAGGAGATGATCAGCAGCATCATCGAAATGCACGACACCAGCGTACGGGAAGTGATGGTGCCGCGGGTCGACATGGTGTGCGCGGAAAAATCCCGTCCCATTCCGGAACTGCTCGAGCTCATCCGCGAGATGGGCCATTCGAGGATTCCGATCTACGGCGATTCCGTCGACGATATCGTGGGGGTGGCCTACGCCAAAGACCTGCTTCAGCTAAGCGACGATCCTGAAGGAGAGAAGGAGCTGGAAGACCTGCTTCGCCCGCCCTACGTCGTGCCGGAAACCAAAAAAGCCGCCGAGCTGCTGAAGGAGTTCCAGCAGGAAAAGATCCACCTGGCCATCGTCGTGGACGAACACGGGACGACCGCGGGCCTGGTGACCCTGGAAGACCTGCTCGAGGAGATCGTGGGGGAGATCCAGGACGAATACGACGACGAGGATCCGATGTACGAGGCGCTGTCGGGCGGCTCGTTCCTCGTCCACGCCCGGCTCAATATAGATACGCTGAACGACATCCTCGACCTGGATATCACGCCGGACGGTTTCGAGACCGTCGGCGGCCTGGTTTTCAACGAACTCGGCCGGGTGCCCGAACCCGGCGAGGCCGTGCCGTTCCGGAATTTCCGGATCGTGGTGCGCGAGGTGGAGGGACAGCGGATCATCAAGGCGGTGGTCAGCCGCCTGCAGCCTCGATCCGAAGAAGGCGGGACCGATTCGATGGAGGACCGGGTGGCGTAGCATCTGCCGGATGTCTCTCGGGCGGGCGGGCCGACCCGGCATGCGTCCATCGGGTTCGTCACGTATCACGTATACACCCTTATCCCCCGCCACGACGGGAGTCCATGGATGGCCGCGGACCGCCCCAACATCATCCTCATCATGACCGACCAGCAGCGGGTCGATACGATCCGCGGCTGGGACAATCCCCACATGATCACCCCGGCCCACGACAGGCTGGCCGCCGAAGGGGTTTCCTTCCGGGAGGCCTACTGTCCGGGCGCCACCTGCGTGGCCTCGCGGGCCGCCGTCTTCACCGGCATGTACCCCCATAACACGGGCGTCTACAGTTTCCAGCCCTGGGGAGGCCACCGCAACTGGGTGCAGGACCTGGCTGAGGCCGGCTACTGGTGCGCCAGCGTTGGCAAGATGCATTTCATGCCCAGAGACATCCCCGGCGGGTTTCACGAGCGGATCGTCGTCGAAAACCCGACCAGCATGAGCCTGGCCGGCGGCGGCGCGGACGACGACTGGGGCCGCTACATGACCTTCCACGGCGTGGAACGGCCCAACGACCGCCACCTGACGGACCCCGACTGGTGGACCAGGCTGCAGGGCGTGCCGTGGCACGAGGAAGAGCGGTTCCACAGCGACGTCTTCATTGGAAACTCGGCCCTCAACTGGATCCGCAGCCACCGCGGCGACAGGCCCTTCTTCCTCGAAATCGGATTTACGGGTCCCCACGAACCCTGGGACCCGCTCCCCCGTCACCTGAGCCTGTACGACGATGTCGAGATACCCATGCCGGTAACCCGGGAGAACGAACTGGCGGAAAAGCCGCCCCAGCAGGAAGCGCTGAAGAAGATGTTCTCCACGGCCGGCCACGAGTCCGGCATCAACATGTACCTGGCCAACGATGAACGCATCGACCGCATGCGCCGGCACTACTACGCCAAGGTGACTACGGTGGACGAGAAGATGGGGGAAATCCTGGACGCCCTGGAGGAAAGGGGCTACCTGGACAACGCCCTGGTCATCTTCTGCTCGGACCACGGCGAGAACCTGGGCGACCACGCCCTGGCCTACAAGTGGCTGATGTACGACACCATCACCCACATCCCCCTCATCATCCGCTACCCGGACCGCCGGCGCCGGGGCGACCACGTAAGCGACCTGGTCTCCCTCATGGACCTGGGTCCCACCATCCTCGAGGCGGCCGGCGTGCCGGTCCCCACCTACTTGGAAGGGCGGTCCTTACAGCCCTATGCCGACCCGGACTCCTCCGTCACGCCGCGGGACTACGTCTTCTGCGAGGACAACTACCAGATCATGATGCGCAGCCCGGTCCACAAGATGGTATACTACATTGGCCAGGAGGAGGGCGAGCTATACGACCTGGTGGCCGATCCCGGGGAGCTGTGGAACCGGTGGTCCGACAGCCGCTACGGGGCAGTCAAGGCCAGGATGAAAGAAGACCTGCTGGAGTGGCTGGCGGCCAGCAACTACTGGCACGCCGGTTACAAGCGGGATCGCTCCGCGCAGTATGCCGTGCGCTGGCCCACCGACGACAACGTCAACCTCCAGGGCCCGCCCGCGGAGGATGCGGAGAAGCCGGGGTTTTAGTCCCTTCATCCCCGGACCACGATAAATTCAACCGTCTTCTTATCCGTCCGCTCCGAGTGTAGATCCGTGACGGTCAGGGTCAGCGTGTACGTACCGGGCTCCAGGTCCTCCGTTACGATCGACGTGTACCCGTAGTCGTCCGCCGACGTACCGCCGTCTTCGAAGGCCACGTAGGTCGATTGTTCATCGGATCGCTGGCTGACCAGACGTCCCAGCGCGGTGAGGAATCTCAGGAGGACATTGCGCCCGGGTTCCCTTGCGGCGATTTCCAACTCCGAACGAAAACTCGTTCTGCCCGCGGCATCTCGCGTCAGGTTGTAGATCTCGTAATAGAGGAAAACCGGCGTCGAAGGAGCATAAAGTCGTGCGGGGTGAGGCGTGATATGCAGGCCGTTCCGCACGAGCAGACCCGTACCTTCCGTGGGAACGATGGACGCGGCGAGCTTGATGTCACTCAACAAAACCCGGTCTGCATTGTAGTCCGAGATATCGAGCGGCGCCGTATAGATGCCGAACTTCCGCGAAAGCGAATCCCGAAGAGCTACCGCGGACCGATAGGCTCCGGGCGGCGCACGGAACCGGAAAGCACCCGTACTGAGCTGCAGTTTTTCCTGCTCGGATGCGGGGCGGCGCAAGGGTCCCATTTGAAAAGGTGTGCCCTGAACAAAATTGAAGTCCTGGTCCTGGAGGGCGATCCGACCTGACAGCCAGGTTCGTTCGCCAAGGCCGTCAGCCACGTTTCCCAACTGGGCTGAAGGAACGCTGTAAGCCACTTCGACGTCGGCCTGATCTCCGGTTCCCTTGAAAGAAGCCATCTGATATACGAAGTTGAGCGGATCTCCGCCGTAATCGTGGCGATGGAATTCGGGCACTTTTCTGATCAGTTCCTCGGCCTGTTTTCGCGGCGTATTCAGGAAGTTGTACGCGAGCCGGTTCGTCGTGCCGAAATTGGTCGCCCGATCAGGCAGGTCAATCACCTGAAGCGGGTGGTCGAAAACCATTGAATTACGCTGGTCGGTGAAGAATATCTCCAGGCCGAAGGGGACATAGACCCAGCTTTCGGTAGGGAAAGCCACCGACTTGGTCGCGCGGCCGGCCCTTGCGCTGAATTCGCCGAAATCCTGATTGGGAGCCCCGGTGTTTACTTCCATGTTGACGCGTTGCCGGCTGACATCGCGGATCATGTCCACGTCCCGGTTCCCCGTGGGGAATATCGCGTTCACCACGTCCTCCCCCGATTTCAAAATGAAATGCTGCCGGTCGTCCGGATGACCGAAGCGAACATAGATCTCGCCGCGGCGGTCCCAGGGATCCTTGCCTTTTGAAAAGTGCAGCCTGGAAAATATCATCCTCCGGTAATGTTCCACCAGACGTTCGTTGATCCGGGTTGTGGGATCAGGATCGCGGGCCGCCCAGTAGGTCCTCCACAGCTTCTCCCTTTCCTGCACCGACGCTTCGCGGTATGCTTTGGCTTCGTCCGGCGACGCCACACCGGAAAGATCCCTGTAGAGGGCGACCTTTTCGGGATCGATATCCGACAGGACCGCCACGTACCGCCTCATGGCGTGGTACGCGCGTTCGTGCTGGTCCCGGGCATGATAGTGGTAGGCTTCGAGTTGTCCCGACAGCCCTGCGACAAGTGGATTGGCCTGGACACCCTGCGACTCGGCGACCTGTTGCAGCAACGCGTATCCCCGGTGAAAGTCCTTTAACTGTATCGCGCAGAAGGCCAGGCGGTAGAGCGCGTCGTCGTGCTCCGGATTCACGGAGGCCTGCCTGAAGTACCAGTCCAATGCGGTTTCGGGCTCGTCCCTGTCCGCTTCGTAGGCGAACCCCAGTCGAAAGTAAGCGTCCGGATGCTCCGGATTCAACTCGACGGCGCGCCGGTAAGACTCGTCCCGGATCTTTAATTCCCTCTCGGCCGCCCGTGGCCGGAACGTCGCCAGCCTGATCCTTCCATACGTGCGTCCTCGGTAGTAGTAAACATCCGCGTTATCCGGCACCAGTTTCCCTGCATCGTCCAAGACCTCTCTCGCGTCATTCTTCTTGTCTTTGAGGATGTATACGCGGGCCAGTTGGATGAGGCTTTCAACGGATGCGCTGTCGATCTTCAGCGCCTCCTTTACCGCCTTCTCGGCCTCGTCATACCTGCTCTGCGCGTCCAGGACCCGGCTCAGCCAGTAGTGGGCATCCGCGGATCCGGGCTGTTTATCCAGCAGGTCCCGCAGCGTGGCTTCCGCCCGTTCATAGTCACCCGCGCCAAACTGTTCCCTGGCCCGTTCCATCGGGGCCTCGCTCTCCTGTGCCGCTACAGCGCCAGGCAACATACCGCCGAGCATGAGGCCCAGAAACAGGGAAACCGTTCTCAGGTTCGTCATGAATCCGCCGTCCTCGAGCAGTCGAGATGAGTGTAGGAATTGAGTGCCGGGCCTAGTTCCTGTCCGTGGAGAATTCCGCAACCCGATCGTTGGTCACGACAAACACCTTGGTCCGCGCGGCGGTTTGACCGGAATGCAGGTCTTTGACGCGAACCGTCATTTCATAGGCGCCGGTGGGGGTGGCGCCCGTGTCGATGGAAGTGTAACTGTACTCGTCCGGGCGGTTGCCTTCGTTCTCGAATACGATGAGTACGGACTGTTCGCTGTCGGACCGCCGCACCAGCCGGTCTATCCCCTTCAGAACACGCCAGAAGAGGTTCCGCGGCCGGTCTTTGTGTTTCACTTCCAGCTCCACCTGGTACGAAGACCGCCCCGATTCATCCAGGGCAAGATTGTATATCTCGTAGTAGAAATGAACGGGGTCTGTGCGCTGGTAGAGGCGTGCCGGATTGGGTACGATTTCAAGCCCGTTGCGTATGAAGGGGCCGTCGGCCGAATCGGCCGGTGCGATGGAGACGGCCAGCTTGATATCGCTCAGCATCAACGCGGCGCCTGTGTACCCGGGAACGGTGTACTCCTGTTCGAATATTCCAATGCGCCGGGTGGCTTCGTCCCGGATCTCTATGGCGGCGCGGTAGCGGCCAGCAGGCGACTCCATGTCCATCATGCCCGTGTGCAGTTCGATGCCCACCTCCTTAGCCGAAACGGATACGGGTGGTCGATCGATGGGTCCGATACGCCTGGAGGTCTGGGCTACGCGGTTGTAATCCTTATCCTGAAACACCATATGGCTGTCCAACCACGTGCGCATGCCCTTCCCGTCCTCCGCCGTTTCCAGCTGTTCGGCCGGAACCATATAGGAGATCTCTACTTCGGCCAGGTCGTCGTCCCCCTTATAGGATACGATGTCGTACATGAATCGCAGCGGCCCGCCGCCGTAGTCGAACGCATAAGACTCCGGCGTCTTTTTCATCAGCTCGGCCGCGATGCGCCGGGGATGATACTTGTCCTGGACGACGGCTTCCGTGATGTTCGTCTCGTGCACTTGCAGCGGATAGTCATACTTCCCGACCCCTACCTGATCGACGAAAAACAGTTCGAGGTCGTGCTCGAGGTATACCCAGCTCTCGGCGAGGAAACCCAGCGCCTGTGCTTTCGCGGATTTGGGCGGGAAGTAGTTGAAGCTTGTAACACGGTGTTCTTCCAGTTCGGGCAGGTAATCCCCCGCATCGGGATCGCGCGTGCTGCGCGTTGTCGGATCGCTCCACTCCATACCGGCGTTGTCGATCTTCAGACGGTATCGCCACATGAAGTTGCGTTCCCGGATCGCATCGATACGGGCGTCGCCGGTCGGCTGGTAGTTCTTCAGGGCGTTCTCGCCGGTCTGCATGATGAAATGCTGCCGATCGTCGGGTTCCCCGTAACGAATGTAGATACCGCCCCGGCGATCCCATGGCTGCTGCCCCCCCGCGAAATGTTCCCGCGCATGCATGACCCGCCGGTAGTGTTCCACCAGCCGCTCGTTCACGGGCGTGGCCGGCTGGGGATCGCGGGCCGCCCAGAACCGGCGTCTGAATTCCGCTTTTTCTTCTTCAGATTCCAGCTTTTCGTATTGCCGGTATTCCTCCTCCGAAGCCACGTAGACGAGGTCCGTGTAATGCGCCCGTTCCTCCGGTTCCGCCTTGGCCAGGAATTCCTCGTAGGCCTCATCCGCTTCGGCGAATCGATTCTGAGACTGCAGCATCGAGGCCTTGAGTTTGTTGATCATCGTGTGAACATAGTCCGGCACGTCGCCGCTGTGGGCCTCGGCCACCTGCGTCAGCAGATCGATGCCTTCCTGGTACTGCTTGAGCAGGTAACTGCATCTCTCCAGGTGGTAAAGCGCATCCCGGTGATCGGGCTTTATCATAAGCTGCCGGTAGAAGAGGGCCAGCGCCTTCTTGTAATCCCGTGAAGGATTTTCGTAGGACAGTCCCAACTGGTAGTAGGCGTCGGGGTGCAGCGGATTCGCCGCCGCCGCCCGGCTGAAGGATCTCCGGGCCTGCAGGACGTAAAGTGGAGCCGCGGGATCTCTCTTGCTCTGCGTCATGTACGCGATCCCGAGCATGTAATGCACCTCGGAATACTCCGGATCGTAGCGGAGGGCCTGCTTAAGGCTCTTGCGCGCGTCGACCAGGCGGTTCTTCATGCGCATGTACGTCCGACCCAGCGCAAAGTGCACATCCGGGTTCTTCCGGTCGTGGCGAACGGCGATTCGCAGCTGTTTCGCCGATTCTCTGTCGTCGCCGAGTTCATAATGGGCGACGCCAAGCCAGTAGCGGGCTTCACCGGACCTGGACTTGAGGCGGACCGCCTCCTCGAAGACCGTTTTCGCCTCCTCGAATTTCCGCTGGTCGTAGAGGGACCTGCCCTTCTCCAGGAGGGACTCCAGGGAACGGACGGACTCCGGTTCCGACTGCGCTTCCGACGACGTCCTGACTACGATGGGACTCAGCAGGCAGCAGGACAGCAGGATTCCAGCGATGATCGTGCGACCCGGGAGCGGCCGCGAAGACAGGGCGGACATAATCTCGGAGGTGGGATCGTTTTGGTAGATGACAAGCCATGCAAAGCAGGTTCGAGAAACAACAGGCCTGTCCGGGTCCTACCAGAATATCCGGGTACGGGAGCGGGCTGTCAAGTTGAAATTCGGGGACGGGTCGGCGGCCTCACCGCACTTTGAATCACCCGCAACAGGCGTTTGTAGGGCGAGTCGACAGGAGACGCCGCGGCGCCGGCCAGAGGCGGATCGGATTGTCCGGAATCCGGCGGAATGCCAGGTCCGGTGTCCCGGTTATGCGCGGAGTGTCCGTCCGAGAGCAGGATCCGCATGTTGAAGAACCGCTCGCGGCGCGGGTCGTGCAGACACAGACGTACCGGTGCTTTGATGCGCAGGCAAAGTACCGCGGGCAGCAATTCCGCGCATGGATTGAGATCGACGGCGAAATTGAGGCCTTCCTCCGACAACCGGTCCACGATCCGGGTGGAGGGGAGGCCGTACCACCGACGGGTTGTCCGGTCCAGCGGCACCACGCTGATGAGACCTTCCGCCAGGTCGCAACATGCGACGGAACCGGGTTCGCCGACGACGAACGCGGACTCCGCCCCCAGACATGCAACCAGTTCCGGGATGATCTCGACCGCTTTGCGGGCTTCTTCGGTATTCGACGGGAGGCAAACCAGCAACCGGACCGGCCGGCTCCGGATCTCGGACAGGTTGAAAGGCGCACCGCGGAACCGGCACCACCAGGAATAGAGGCTGAAAATCCAGCGGTCTTTAGGGGACAACCCTGCCATATCCGGTTACATAGGTTTAACGAAAGGCCGTCTGACGCGGCCGCAGCCGAATACCGGCCCTATTCCGACTCCTCGGCCTTCTTGCGGATGTCGTAATTTCCGTACATTTGACGAACCATGTCATCGCTGAGGTTTTTGAGGGCGCCTTCGACGGATGCGGCGTATTCTCTTTGCCCCCTGCTGAAAAAGCCGATTCGCTCTGAAGCGAAGCCCACGCCCGACGCCATGACGGATGTAAACTGTCTCATCTCCGCGTCATAGAACATCAGTTCGACCGAAACGGCCGTATTTCCCCGTGCATCGTCCTGGAAAGGACCTTCCTCCCGGTTCAGCGACACCATGGCCGAGTTGACCCTGGGAATCACCACAAGGTCGAGCTGCCTTTCACCGATCACATCGTCGGCAGGCTGGGCGTCCAATATCGAAACCTGGGAGAAAACGCGGTTCGCCGATTTCGTTATGACCGATTCGAGGGATGCGCCGATTTCGCAAATGTATTTCTCGAGATCGGGCCGGTCGACCATCACGAATCCTTTGAATTCCCGGGGGATATAGAGACCGACCCTCAAGTCCACGGGCCTGGCGATACTGGCCGTGGGGCCTATATCGGGGTTCATTCTGATACTGTACGTACATCCCGTCGCTAGGATGGCGGTCATCAGTACCGCTGCGTATTTCAGTACCTGCATGCGCCGCTCCTATCCGATCCGTCCATCCGCTCCGGGCAAGTTTGCGCGAGACATGTAAGGCTAACGTCCTTCAAATGCGTTTTCAACGTGTTTTGCGACACCTGGCCGCAAACTACGCACACGGCAAACGCCTGTCGAAAACGGACACGCGCATACCCGTTCGAGTTACATGAAAGGTACGGATTACCGATCGAAAAGTCAAGCGGAGACAGCGTATAATCACCGGCCGGGCATACGCCGCGAAACCCCGATAACACTTGACATTTCAATGGATTATCTCTATTTTCAAAGACCGTTGAGCGCGACCGGGAAACCGGTTTTCGAAGCGTTTACGGCGCTTGAGGATAGAGGCTGATTACCACCCTGTTCCGAAGATCACAATCCCTATGGCGAGCATCTACCTGGACCATAACGCGACCACGCCGGTCAGACCCGAAGTGTTCGATGCCATGGAACCTTTCTTCAGAGACCGGTTCGGCAATGCATCGAGCATCCACCGGTACGGACAGGATGCGCGTTCGGCCGTGGAGGAGGCCCGGGCCCAGGTGGCCGGCCTGGTGAATGGACGGCCCGGCGAAATCTACTTTACAAGCGGCGGCACCGAGTCCGACAACCTGGCGCTCAAAGGCATCGCCTACGCCCGCAGAGCGTACGGCAGGCACATTATCACGACGAACATCGAACATTCGGCCGTACTGAACAGTTGCGGTTTTCTCGAGCGGGAAGGCTTCGAAGTGACCTATCTTCCCGTGGATGAATACGGCCGGGTCGATCCCGGCCAGGTGGCGGACGCCCTGACCGGTCATACGATCCTGATCAGCATCATGCATGCGAACAACGAGATCGGCACGGTCCAGCCCGTGGAGGAAATAGGAAGGATCGCCCGGGAGAACGGCGTGTGCTTTCACACGGACGCGGTACAGTCCGCCGGCAAGCTGCCGGTCGACGTGGAAGCGATGCACGCGGACCTCCTCTCGCTTTCGGGCCACAAGATCTACGGCCCCAAGGGCGTGGGGGCCATCTACATCCGCAAAGGCGTCGAAATCGAACCCATGGCCCACGGCGGCCATCACGAAAATGACGTGCGGTCCGGGACGGAGAACACCGTGGGTATCGTGGGTATCGGCAAGGCTGCTGAACTGGCGGCCGATGAACGGGAACACGAATACCGGAATCTGTCCGAAATGCGCGACACCCTGGAAGTGCGCATCCGGGACGAGATCGAGGGGATTCAGGTAAACGGGCACCCGGAATGGCGTCTGCCCGGCACGTTGAACGTGTCCTTCCCAGGCGCGGAAGGGGAATCGCTGATCATGGCCCTGGATCTCGCGGGTATCGCCGTATCCACGGGCTCGGCCTGCACATCGGGGACCATAGAGCCGTCCCACGTGCTGCTCGCGCTGGGCAGGGACCCGCGCACCGCCCTGGGCTCGGTACGTTTCAGCTTCGGGCGCGACAACACCATGGAGGAGGTCGGCCACGTCATGAGCAGGCTGCCCGGTATTGTGTCCCGCCTCCGCGAAGTCGCCACCGCGCAGGTACCCGGTTGAGGCGTGTTTTATGTACTCTCCCGCCGTAATGGATCACTTTCACTCGCCCCGCAACGTGGGGGATCTTCCGGACGCGGACGGTGTGGGCAACGCCGGAAATCCCATCAGCGGGAATACCATTGCGTTGTATCTGAAGATCGCGGACGGGACCGTCACGGACGCGAAGTTCAGGACCTTCGGCTGCGCGGCGTCCATCGCGGCAAGCAGCATGGTCACCGAGTGGGTGATCGGCAGGACGACCGAAGAGGCCGCGTCTATCGAAAACCATACGATCGCGGAGGCCCTGGGCGGTCTTCCACCTACCAAGATGCACTGCTCCGCCATGGCCGCGGACGGCGTGCGAACGGCGATTGAGGATTACCGGTCGCGTCATGGCGAGAGCCAGAGAGACTAGCATGATGCCGGCGAATGCCAATTCGCATATTCCCAGCGGGTCCGATACCGTATCCGAGTTCGATCCGGCCGTCAACCGGCTGCCGCCGAAAGGGTCGACGGTCGTGGTGGCGATGAGCGGCGGCGTGGACAGCTCGGTGGCGGCCGCGATGCTCAAGGAAGCGGGCTGCGAGGTCATCGGCGTCACCATGCACCTGTGGGACTACGACCGCGTGGGCGGCAATGCGCAATTCGAACACGGCTGCTGCACGGTCGAGGACCGCAACGACGCGCGGGTAGTGGCCGGCAGGCTCGGGATACCCTACTACGTGGTGGATTTTCGCGAAGAATTCGAGCGGGGCGTCATATCCAATTTCGTGTCCGAGTACATGCAGGGCCGCACGCCCAATCCCTGCGTGGCCTGCAACAGCCGGGTCAAGTTCGGCGTGCTGCTCGACCGGGCCACGGCGCTCGGCGCAGATTACGTGGCGACCGGGCACTATGCCCGGATTGTCTTCGACGAAAGCGCGGGCGGGGCGGACCAAACGGACCAGACGGACCAGGCGGGCCAGGCGGGCCAGGCGGGCCGCTATGTTCTGAAACGGGGCATCGACGGAAACAAGGACCAATCCTACGCCCTGTGGGAGATGACCCAGGAAGAGCTGGCGCGCACCGTCTTTCCGGTGGGCATGCTCACGAAGGCGCAGACGCGGCAGGCCGCCGAAAGACTCGCTCCGCGGGTGGCCGACAAGAAGGACAGCTACGAGATCTGCTTCATCCAGGACAGGGGCCATGAACGATTCCTCAGGGAGTGGACGGCGAAGCACCCCGTGGATGCGGAAGAAGGGCTGCTGTCCATAGGAGATCCTATCCGGCCGGGACCGATCATAGACACGAATGGCCATTTCCTGGGTGAACACCGGGGACATCCACTTTACACGATCGGACAGCGGAAGGGACTCGGGCTGGCTGCCGGACGTCCGGTGTACGTGGTCGACATCCAGCCCGATACGAATACGATCGTGGTGGGTGACGACGAGGATCTTCTCTGTGACCGGCTCATCGCGGACAGGGTCAACTGGCAGTCCATGGAAACGCCAGTGGGAGAGGTCCGCGGTCAGGCCAAGATCCGGTACCGGCAGGAAGCAACGCCCGCGGTCATCACGCCCGATGAGCCCGGCGTCGCGCTGGTTGACTTCGAGCATCCGCAGCGGGCGGTTACGCCGGGACAGTCCGTCGTCTTCTACGACGGCGAGACGGTTCTCGGAGGCGGCATCATACGCGAATGAGGTCGTTATGCACGTCGACAAGGCGCCCCAGCGCGTGCTGCGCCGTCTTCGGTCCTGGTGCCTCGGGCTGGTCAGCGGCATGCTCATGCTGCTGCCAAGCCTCGGAACCGGCGCGGAAGAGTCCGTGAGAATCGCCGCGGGCGTTCGATTCACCTTTGAGCCCGTCGATGCGCCCTTCGTGGAACACGTACTGGGCATCGTGCGCGAAGCGTCTCCGCATCTGCGCGCCACGCTGGGCCTTCCCGCCGCCGATACCATCCACGTCCATATCGCCCCCACGCAGGAAGCCTTCCTGACCTACACGCCCGGCGCCATCCCCGACTGGGGCGCGGGGTACGCCGTGCCGCACCGCAGGCTTGTGGTGCTGAGGTCGCCCCGGATTACCGGTACGTATGACGGTTCCGAGGAACTCGTGGTGCACGAACTGGCCCACGTGATGCTGCATAGCGCGCTCCGCGGCGTGGATATTCCTCGCTGGCTGGACGAGGGATTCGCGATGCACATGGCGCGGGAATGGGGATTCTGGGACCGGGCATCGCTCGTGATCGCCGTCGTTTCAGGAAACCTGGTCTCCCTGGGGGCGATCCAGGGCGTGAACACGTTTCCCGAGCACCGGGCCCAACTGGCCTATCAGGAAAGCGCCCTCGCCGTGCAGTACATACTCCGGCGCTACGGTGAAGCGGGACTGCACACCCTGTTCGACAGCCTGAGGCGGACCGGCTCCATCGACCAGGCATGCTTCGACGCCTTCGGCGTGAGCATAGTGGGTTTCGAGCGGGACTGGCTGGCGTACATGGAACGCAATTACGGCTGGCGCATGTTGCTCGGCGAAAGCCTGTCCATCGTGATCGCTCCGCTGTTCGGCGTACTTTGTCTTCTTGCCTACCTGCGAATCCGAAGGCGAAGGAGAGCTACGCTACGACAATGGGCGCGTGAAGAAGAAGTGGACGACTGGCGTTCGGACGAAGACGACTGGCGAAGGAAGAATGAAGAATGGACCATGTCCAGGGAGCGGGATGATTAACCGCCTTCTCCGTCAGAATCCGTCAGGGGCTGAACCGGACCGCCATACTGAACAGGGACGCGATATCGAACGTAGTGGTCGCGCGCGACTGAGAGTCCGTTTCGAATGAAACTTTCGCACCTGGCCGAATACGCGGGCCTCAGGCTGTTGATGCTGCTGACAAGGCGGCTCTCTCCTTCCCGGGCTTCGTGGGTGGGGAACCGGCTGGGAGACCTGGCCTTTCACGTGATCGGCACGAGGAGGGCACTGGTCATGGAGCACCTGGGACGCGTTTACGGAGATACCGGAGACGCCGGGAAGCTCCGGACCATGTCCCGGTCCGTGTACCGCCAACTGGGCCGGACAGCCGTGGAACACGCCCGGCTGCTCGCCGGAAGGGCGACGGACCTGCGGGACCGGCTCGCCATCTCGGGTCAGGAACATATCGATTATGCCCGCCACAGGGGGCGCGGGGTCATTCTGGTCACCGGGCATTTCGGCTACTGGGAGTTGCTCGGCGCAACGGTCGCCTTGCTCGGTTATCCCATTACTGTCGTCGCGAAAAAGCTGCACAACCCCGCCGTCAACCGCCTGATGCACGCGGGGCGCGAGCGACTGGGCATGGCGGTGGCCTCCATGGAATCGGCGCCGTCCGCGATCTTCAGGGCATTGCGCCGCAACGAATGCGTCGGACTGCTCGCAGACCAGGACGCCGGGCCGGGCGGCGTTTTCGTCGAATTCCTGGGATTACGGGCGTCCACCTACCAGGGACCGGCGCTCTTCGCCTTGCGCACAGGGGCTCCTATCGTACCGTGTTTCATCGTTCGTTCCGGTCCGGAACATCACCGGGTCTGCTTCGAAACCCCTATCGAAGCGATTCCGACAGGCGATGAATCGGCCGATATAGCACGGACTACCCAGGCTTACACGGACGTGCTGGCCCGATACATCCTGGATTATCCCGATCACTGGTTCTGGGTACACCGGCGGTGGAAGACCCCGGTGCCCGCCGATTCAAGTCACGTTCAGTAAAGGAGACCTGTTCCATGACACGCCATCCACTCATCGCCATTTGCGCCGTTTTCCTCTTCGGTGCCGCCGCGGCCTGCGGAAACGGAGGAGAGCAGTCCGAGTCCGATACACGGTCACCGATGCCGCCTGGCGAACCGCCGCCGCCAGCGACGGTTCCCGCTGTCGCGGAGCGACCGGACGCCCCTGCGGATGCCCCTGCCCCGGTGTATACCCAGGAAGAAACGACGACGGGCGAAGCAGCGGGAGTCGGCTGGACGGTTCCCGCGCGATGGGAGGTGCAGCCGCCCCGGATGATGCGCATGGCGACCTATCTGATCCCGAGGGCCGAAGGGGACGACGAACCCGGCGAATGTGCCGTGTTCTTTTTCGGCCAGGGGCAGGGAGGCAGCGTCGACCTGAATCTGCAGCGCTGGCGGGATCAGTTCGAGACGGAATCCGGAGGAACGCCCACGCCGGCCCAGCGGAAGTCGACCATCAACGGACTGACGGTGACCACGGTGTCCCTGGCCGGCACGTATCTCGCTTCCATGGGACCCATGTTCCAGTCAGGCGCCGTGAAAAAACCGGGCTATAAAATGCTCGGCGCCATTATCGAGGCGCCGGAAGGCAACGTGTTCGTCAAGCTCACCGGACCGGAAAAGACCGTCCTGGGTGCGGAGGGCGAGTTCCAGAGTTTTCTGAATTCGCTCAGGAAGTAACTGCGCGGACGCCTTAAGTCCGCCTTTAAGTCAGGAATCGCAGCGGCTTGAGCGTACTTGTCATACAAACCGCCTTCGTGGGCGACGTCGTGCTGTCCACCCCATTGTTCGAAGCGGCCAGGACGCGGCTGGGCGCCGACCGCGTCGGAGCCGTCGTGCGGCCCGAGACCGCCAACCTGCTGCGAAACAACCCCCACATCGACGACATCGTCGTCTATGACAAGAAAGGCGGGCAAAAAGGCCCCCTGGAACTGCTTCGTCTCGCCGGCAAGTTGCGTGCGGCTTCCTTCGATACGGCGGTTATTCCCCACCGATCGCTCCGAAGCGCACTGCTGGGTTACCTGGCGGGCGCGCCCGTCCGAGTGGGCTTCGATCGAAACGCGGGCAAGCTGCTTCTTACGGAGCGGGTGCCCTACCGACCTGTCCACGAGGTCGAACGAAACCTTTCTCTTTTCGCTTCGTGGGGGGTGGATATGGACGGAATTCACCCCGCCCTTTACCCGGACGATGAGGACCGGCAACGGGCGGATGCGCTGATCAGGGAATCAGGCCTGGCGCCGTCCGACAGGATTTGCGGCGTAAGTCCCGGTTCGGTCTGGGCGACCAAGCGGTGGCCGCCCGACCGGTATGCGGAACTCATCCGCCGCCTCGCGGAAGAACACGGATATCGCGCCGTGCTCTTCGGCAGTGCCGGAGACCGGCCCCTCTGCACGGGAATCGCCACCGAATCCGGCGTCGAGCCGCTGAACGCGGCGGGAAGGCTGACCCTGCTTCAGTCGGCCGCGCTCGCCGCGCGTTGCTCCGTCTTTGTTTCCAACGACACCGGCATGAGCCACGTGGCCGCCGCCATGAACATACCCGTCGTAGCCGTCTTCGGGCCCACGGTTCCCGCCTTTGGCTTCACCCCACATGGAGAAGGGCACCAGGTCGTCGAAACAACCATGGACTGCCGGCCCTGCAGCGCCCATGGCGGAAACCGGTGTCCCATCGGCACCCATGACTGCATGCGCAGTATCGCCGTGGAACGGGTGACAGAGGCCGTGGCCATTCAACGCGGGGAACCTGAAACGCCCGCTGTGGACTAGTTACGGACAAGACATGCGCATTGGCATCATTGGTCTCATCAACCACGACACCATCTTCATGGCCGGCGGCCACCAGGTTCAGGATCTCGGCGGCATCCTGTACAACACCACCGTAATGGCCGACCTGGTCGAAGACGGCGACCGGGTATATCCCATCAGTCGCATCGGCGCGGAATGCTACGACGCCATGCGCGCCATGCTGGACCCTCGTCCCGCCGTGAACACCCGGGGAATCGCCCTTTCCCCGAGAGGCACCAGCCGAAATCAGATCCGGTACGACGAGGCCATGGAAAAAGTCGAGCAGTTGACGAACCATATCGACCCCATTCCTCTCGAACAGATCGAACCTTTTCTGGACCTCGACGCCCTGCTGGTGAATTTCATCGTCGGGGACGACATCACTCTGGAGACCATGGAAGCCATACGGGGCAGCGCCTCCGGGTTGCTGTACCTGGATGTGCACAACCTCTGTCTGGGCATCGACGCGGAGGGCTACCGGCGAAGGCGGGCACCGGAAGACTGGCGACGATGGATAGAAATGTTCGACGTGGTTCAGATGAACGAAGTGGAGGCGCGTCTGCTGGCCGGCGCGGGTGCCGATGCAGGTAACGATGCGGGTAACGATGCGGGCGTCAACGCGGGCAACGAAACGGGCGCCAACGCGGGCAACCAAGCAGTGGCCGCATCAAATGGGCCGCTGGAGAATGAAGCGGTGGCGGCGTCAAGTGGGCCGCTGGAGGCGGAGGATGATTTTGTCGCCTTCGGACGGTCGATTACCGCGCTTGGTCCCTCGGTATGCATAACCACCCGGGGGGCTCTCGGTCCCGTCACGGTTTATCGCGAGGACGATATTATCAAATCCGTCGTCATTCCCTCGGAGCCGGTCCGGGAAGTCGTCGACACCACCGGCTGCGGGGACGCCTTTGCCGCCGGATTCGTAACCGAATACCTGGTCTCGAAAGACCCCGCACGGGCGACCCGTCTCGCGAACCGGGTCGCAAGCGTGAACTGCACCGTGGCCGGACTGCCGGAGAGGGGAACGTTTGCTTCTGAAAGGAGGGAATTGTGACCGGGCAGGACGAATCCGTCGTCATTCTATTCCGAGGCGGACGCTTACCGGAATGGCATCTGCTCGACCAGGCTCAGCGGATCGATTTTGAGCGCCGGCATGTTGACCTGATGCTGGCGGTCTCCGAGCGCCACGGCCTGATCGGCATCCACGGTTACCGGCTACTGGGGCCCCGTGGCAACTGGGAACGATTCTGGACCATAGAGTTCCCGGACCTCGCCGGCGCGGAGGCCTGGATGTCGGCCGAGACGGAACCCCCATACGGACGCTACGGTTTCTACGACTATACCCTTGCCCGCCGCTGGCAACCGGAGTGTCTTAACTGGCTGCCGCGCAAGCCCGAACCTCCGGTGTCGCCCGGCGCCGATCCGCACACGATCCCGGCCCTTTCCGCCGATCCTTCGTCGATCGTCCTGCTGGCCTTCGGCAGGCAGTACCGCGGGCCCGACCAGGTTGCCCCAGGGAATCGCGACGAGGAGAGATGGCGGCGAATGCGGAAGGTAAGCCATAGCCACGGCCTCATCCACGGCGAGGCCTTTCGCCTGATGGGAACCGGCGCGCATGGCGAGTCGGTCTGGATTCTGGAGTTCCCCGGACTGGCGGGCATCGAGGCCTGTATCGATGCGGAGACGGCGCCGCCCGCGGGAGTCGATCTCAGACACGATTTCCATCTGGCCAGACGCTGGGCGCCGGAATACTTCGCCACCTGGCCGCCGGGACGGGGCAGCGCGTGAGGCGTGTGCAGGTCTACCCACATTGCCCCGATCTACTCCGCATCCCGCAGGTCCATGTTACTTAAAGCAGGTCTACCCCGCGCATTGATGGGATTTCCGGCGGACAAACGCACCTAGAGACACCATACATAAGATACGTTTCGAGATGTACGCCTGGTTTTCGACTAATCCATCAGAATCGGTACACTCGGAAACGTCCCATTGGCGAACATCTGCGTCTCCCCGGAGGAGGACCCGCATGGAAAAGGTAAATTATGGGAGGTAGCACAGCAATCAGGTAGTCATGCGAAATACTGATACAAGGCACAGAAACTTCCAGAGGTTTGATCATTCACCGATATTGAGACGGAGATATCCCATGAATACGTAATAGTTTATACAGATGGGTGCGATGCACTCCGACGATTTCCGCAGCCTTCGATACGTTGCCATTCGTTTCCCTTAAAATGTTCTCAAGATATTGACCTTCCGTATCCTTTGTCGTACCTGTTCTGACAGTTCGGAGCGACTGAATTTCGTTACTTCGGTCTGTGCCCTCAACTTCTTCAGGAAAGATATTCTCAACGGTAACCTGACCATTCGACGCCAACGCAATCGCCGCCCTGAGCCTGTTCTCGAGTTCTCTTACGTTGCCCTCCCACCCGTGGCGAAGCAATCTGGACATCACCGCTGGAGAAACTTCCATTTCCCCGACATCGGAAGGCGTCAGTTCTTTCATGAAGTGGCGGAAGAGTAAGGGTATATCTGCGATACGCGACCGCAACGGAGGCATCTGGAGCACCACACTCCCGATTCGATGGTAGAGATCCAGCCGGAAGGACTTTTGAACTACGGCCTCCTGCAGATCGCGATTGGTAGCTGCGATTACTCGAACGTCCGTATTCATTTGCCGGACACTGCCATAGGGCCGATACGATCCATCCTGTAGTACCCGTAGTAATACGGCCTGTGCGTTCAGAGGCAGTTCACCGATTTCGTCGAGGAAGATAGTGCCTTTATTCGCAGCGGCAAACAGGCCCGGCTGCTTCCTGTCGGCGCCCGTGTAGGCGCCCCTTTCGTGACCAAAAAGCTCGTTTCCCATCAGCGTCTCAGGCAGCGCGGCGCAATCCACGATGACAAAGGGTTGGTCGGCGCGGCTACTTGCCGTATGAACCGCCCTGGCGATCAGTTCTTTCCCGGTCCCGGTTTCTCCCGTTATCAATACCGGCATATCCGTTCGTGCATACCGAAAGGTCATCGAACAAATTCGTTTCATAACGTCGCTTTTGTGAACAATCGGTTCAAAGGCAGCATGTTCGTGATAATGCTCAATTTGCTCGTTTGAACTGTGGTCACTGTTTCCAGATGATCCCATGTATACTCCACTTACGGCATATTGCTGATTGTTGAACCGGTTGTATCGACTGCATCCGCGACACTGTGTTCTGAACATCACGGCCTGAGGACTTGCGAAAGCGGATCGCGTCGACCGCCGGACTGTCTGACTGCAAAGACAGGGAATGTAAGGACTGAATCTCGCCGGTCTATGGGGTAAAACCCTACTTTTTGCAGAAAAACACACCCCAAATGTGCTTAAAAGACACCGTGTTTCCCTGAAAGTGTTGCTCGCGAACCAGGTGAGACATTATCCCACATAGGACAGCGGCGGGCATACCCGGAAGGCAAGTACGGTACCTGACGCGTGCAGGGAAATCACACCTTGCCGAGGGAAACAGGCTTCTCGCCGTACCGTCGTGCCCGACTCGATTACGGGGTATCTGATTCTCGTAGACGGATTGAACGGTACCTGTTATCTTGACCGATTGACGGCACGAAAGCCTGAATCGCACGCTATTCAATCTTACGACATTGCTAAAGTTCGACATTCGAAGTTCGACGCAGTTGTGCATAGGCGGATAGTGTCATGCCCTCTTCACCGTCAAACTCCAGCGTCAGGCAGCGGCTGCTTTACCTGCACGCGCGGACGCCCAGCGTTTTCGCCGATATTCTTGGATACACCCCCATCGAACCCGTCAAGGACTACCAGGCTGAAATCACGGCGGATGTGCCGGAATGGCCCTACAACACCGTGCACGACGCCCTGGTCGACGGCTGGCAGATCGTGCAGTTCCCCCATCTCCAGGCGCCCATCGACGACAGGGATCTGGACGTCGTGGGATACGAATTCATCTTACAGAAACTGGAGGAGTTTCAGGATGGATAAGAACCGGTTGTCGACGGCACGGGGCGCGGTATCGGAGGCGGGATCGCTACAAGCGGACGTGGAACGGCCAGAAGCAGGAGCGGACAAGTCCCATCTCCTGACAGACATGGAGATAGTCGGCTTTCTCGTGAACGGCTATCACCTGCTAGAACCCGATCTTCCCGGAGGACTCAACGAGCACATCGCCGGCCAGCTGGACGAACTGGACCACAATCCCGGTGACGCCATCGCGGACGTCGTGCCGGAGCTGTGGCAGGTGATCGAACATCCGGCCGTGAAAGGCGCCCTGGTCAGCCTGCTCGGCGAGGACTACGAAGTACAGGGCCACCGCCACTGGCACTGCAAGCAACCGCACACCGGCCACATGTCCTGGCACCAGGACAGCACCAACAGCCGGGATACCCGTATCGACCGGCTCCTCGGGCTGTACTATCCGACGGACATCACCCCGGAGATGGGTCCGACGATCATCGTCCCGGGCACCCAGTTCCGCAACGCGCCGACGGACCGCATGGCCACCTACACCAACATCCGCGGCCAGGTGCCCATGGTACTCAAGGCCGGGACCGTGGCCCTGACCCACTACGACCTCTGGCACGGCACCGCCGCCAACCGTACGCCGCTCAAGCGCCATATGATCAAGTTCCTGTTCAGGCGGGTCCGGGACAACAAGGCGCCGACGTGGAACCACGATCCCGAGGCCATGAACGTACCCACCGCCTGGGGCGGGAAACGGGAAGACCCCAAGAACGTGCTGTCTTTCGGCAACCCGCTCGGCGTCGGACAGAGCGATCACTACAAGGAGCGCCAGATACGGTGGAAATGCTGGAACAACCTGCTGGGAGTCGCCGATGCGTCTGACACTTAGCAACCACTCCTTCGAATACCTCGACCTGGAAGGCACGCTGGCGCTGGCCAGGGCCATGGGTTTCAGGGGCGTGGACATAGCGGGTTTTCACGACCGCGGGCGATGCAGCCTGGAACCGGACGAAGTGGGCGCCGATCCTCAGGGCCACGCGGACCGCATCAACCGGTTGCTGGACAAATACGAACTGGAGGCCGTCGATTTCTTCCCCCAGTTCGGCGCATCCCTCGACGAGCGCTCCTTCAACTCGCCCGAAACGGCAGTGAGGCGGCAGAACAGCACCTCGTTCAAAGGCATCATCCGCTTCTGCGAGGACGTCGGCATTCCGGGATTTACGATCAGTCCGGGCATGCATCACCCGGACCGCGCCTTCGAGGAGAACCTCGAGACTACGGCTGCCGCCATGAACGAACTAACCGATATGGCGGGCGAACGGGACGTCACGGTCCGCTTCGAACCCCACGTCCAGTCCGTCGTCGATACGCCTGAACGGACACTGGCCCTGCTGGAGCGGGCGCCCCGGGCCACAGTCACCCTCGACTATTCCCATTTCGTCATGCAGTACATCCCGGACGAGCGCATCCACCCGCTCCTGGCCCACACCGACCATTTCCACATCCGTGCGGCGCGCCCCGGCAAGCTGCAGTCCAGGCTCGACGAGAACACCATCGATTTCGTCGATATCGCCCGGCGTCTCAGAGCGCTGGATTACCGGCGGTGCCTGTCCATCGAGTTCGTCTACATGACCTGGTACGATTGCAACCAGGTCGATTGCCTGACGGAAACGATCTTCACGAAGGACCTGATGCAGGAGCACGTGCCGATGTAGGCGGCGTCCTCCGGAGATTCACCGCCATGCCCGACCTGTACGCCGGCGCCGGCCGGCGGGTGATTAATCCGCCGCTGGGAATCCGGACCTTTGGCTTCAGTTCGAGGGAGGGGCTCGTCCAGGCGATCGAAAGCGATCTGACGGCCACGGCGCTGGTGCTGACGGACGGCAAGACAAAGATCGTGATCGTGGCGACGGATACCGGATGGATGGAACGGGGGGTGATGAACGGCCTGCGGGAAACGGTTGCCGAAACGGTGGGCACGGCGGCCTCCCACGTCATGATCAACCTGAATCACACCCACAGCTCGCCGGCCATGCCCGAGTGGTTCCCCGACGAGCCCGGCCAGATCGCCCTTCAGTCGCGCTACCAGGACAATCTCCGTGGGTGGATCACGGAAGCGGTGCGTGAAGCCGACGCACGCCTTGCCCCCGCGCGCATCGGCGCGGGCTGGGGCGAATGCCCCCTTGGAGTGTATCGCCGGGAGACCGATCCCAACGGCGACGTCTTCCTCGGGGAAGTGCCGGATCATCCGACCGATCCGGCCGTTGGCGTCCTGCGCGTAGACGACTTGGGCGGCCAACCCATCGCCACGCTGTTCAGCTATGGCTGTCACCCGGTGACCATAGGTCCCCGGTCGCTGGTGGCCTCGCCTGATTTCCCCGGGGCGGCACGGGCCCTGATAGAGCACGCCGGCGGCGGCCTGTCGCTGTTCCTCCAGGGATGCGGGGGGAACATCATGCCCCGGGGCGGCCTGAGCATGGACGAGGACTGCCGGGACGAAAAGAACCGGACGGGATACACGCTGGGGGCCGAAGTCGTCAAAACCGCCTCCGCGATCCACACCCACAGGAAGCGCGGGAAGCGCCAGAGCATGGGATCCCTGTCCCGCATATCCGTCTGGCCCTGGGAGCCGGCCACCGGCGAGTCATGTACCTCGTTAGGTGCCGCGGATGAGACCGTTTCGCTCCGGTACATCGACCTGCCCTCGCTCACCGAGGCAAAGGACATCCGGGAGGAATGCCACCGGGCGAAGGACCGGGCCCTGGCTGGCGGCCGGGAGTGGGAAATCCTTGTAAACACGAGATTTGCCGATTGGAGCGACCGGCTTGTCGAAGCGATAGACACCGAAACGCGCGCACTTGACGTCGTCATCCAGGTCATTCGGATCAACTACTTCATCCTGGCGGCCAATAGCACGGAAGCCTTCTATGAGACCGGCCTGGCGATCAAGGCCGCCTCGCCCTTCCCGCATACCCAGGTCCTGGGCTACACCAACGGGTGTGTATGCTACCTGCCGCGGGCGGCGGATCTGCCCCCCGGAGGGTGGGATATCCATAAGCGATGGTACGGCGTTCCCGATCTGTTGTTCCAGGCCTACAGCCTGCCCACGGCCATCCATCCGGACTCGGAGCAACGGGTCGTCGACCGGACGCTGGCGTTGATTGAAAGGTTACGTTGAACAAGCAGTTGAGTTGTACGGACGGGTTGAGTCGCACGAACTGTTTCGACCTGATGAAGTTGATCAGACGAGTTCGACCTTTGAAGTTGAACAAGCGGGTTCAGCCTGTGAAGTTGAACAAGCGGTTGAGTTTTACGAACGGGTTCGACCTGCGAAATTGATCGAGCGAGTTCAGCCGATGAATCGGAGTCACATGATCGGGCGGCCCGAGTGAGGATCATGCATGGATGATGTAACCTTCGAGGCACATAGAAAGGCCCAGCCCCATGCCGCGGAACTGTATTCCCGGGCCCTGGCGTCGCTCGCCGGCGGCGTGGGGCACGACCTGCGCAGGGGCCATCCCCTGCCGCTGTACATGTCGCGGGCGTCGGGCTCCCGCAAGTGGGACGAGGACGGCCGGGAGTACATCGACTACGGCATGGGCAACGCCGCGCTGCTGCTGGGGCATGCGCCGCCGGAGGTGTGCCGGGCCATGCACGACGCCCTCGACCTCGGCTTCCATTTCGGCAACGACCACCCGATGCAGGTGGAATGGGCCGAACTGATACAGCGGCTGGTTCCCTGCGCGGAACGCGTACGGTTCGTGAACTCGGGGTCCGAAGGGAGCATGCTCGCCCTCCGCGTCGCCCGCGCATACACCGGCAAGACGAAGGTGTTGCGTTTCGAGGGCCATTTCAGCGGATGGCACGACGGGGTGGGCGAGCATGCTCCCTTCGGACC
>JAPOYX010000198.1:125574-179705 GCA_026706345.1 Gemmatimonadota bacterium
GGTGGGGAAGGGCGCGATGATCCCCTTCGACGAACCCGTCTCGGCAGGCATCCCCCAATGCGTGCTGGACACCATCGAAGTCATCCCGGCGGATCTCGACCGGGTCGCCGGCCTGCTGGAAAAAGACCGGGACATTGCCGCGGTCATGCTGGAGCCCTCCGGCGCCTCCTGGGGCACGGAACCCCTGACGGTGGCGTTCAACGAAGGGCTTCGAGCGTTGACGGAAACCCATGGCGTACTCCTGGTCTACGATGAAGTCATTACCGGTTTCCGCTACGCCCCCGGGGGCTACCAGGAGTACTCGGGGATCACGCCGGACATGAGTTTCCACGGCAAGATCGTGGCCGGCGGCATGCCGGGCGGCGTGGTCGCGGGCCGTGCCGACATCATGGAAGTCTTCGACTACACCGGGGACGCGCAACGGGACCGGTACGAACGGGTGCATCACCTGGGGACTTTCAACGCCAACCCGGTCTCCACCGCGGCCGGGATCGCCACCCTGAAACGAGTAGCCACCGATCTTCCCCACGAACGGGCAAACCAGCTGGCCGACCGCCTTCGTCAGGGCATGGATGACATCCTCCGCGAGGAACGCGTGGCGGGTTACGTCTACGGGGACGTGTCCATCTTCCACGTATACCTGGAGGCCTTCCCCGGAAGCGGCGCCTCCGACCGCGATCAACTGATTACCCGTGACGTGAACGTCCTGAAGGGGATCCCGGCTCCGCTCGTCGCCGCCTTCCAGAAGATGCTGCTCGCCCGGGGCATCGACCTGGTCTCCTACACGGGCGGGGTCACGTCCTCCGCCCATACCGACGAGGATATCGCCTTGACCCTCGATGCTTTCGGAGAAGTCATACGCGCCCTGGCGCGGGAGCACATGATCGCGACGCTGAAGTGAAGACACGCCGGACTGAGAACGTATCGCGCGACGCGGACGCGACGCAAACCGAACGACAACCTGATTTGAAGTAGGGAGAGCAAAGATCCATGAAATTGACCCTGACCTCGCCACGATCCAGAGCAGCCCAACTGGCCTCCATCCCGGCGCCCGGGGACTGTAACGCGCCGATCCTCCGCCTTTCCTCCCGAGAGGGCGCAATCCTTCTGGCCGAGCGGGACCCCCTGTCGCCGTTATATCATGCCATCCTGCCTGCCATGGAAGCGGGTGAGGAAGGGACCTGGGAAGCTGCCGAGATAGACGATGCGGAGACCGCCTGCGGGATAGGCTACGAACGCCGGGAAGACCAGGTGGAGGTGTCGCTGGAAGGAGCACCGTTCATGACCTTCCACCACGGCGCCGGCTACCCCAAGCCCTTCATCAATCCCATCCTGACACCCGGCGGGGTCAACATGCTCAGGGAGCCTATGCCGGCTTACAGCGACGGAGAGCATCCCTGGCAGCGGGGACTTACCCTCATGCAGGGCGCCATCAACGGGGTGGACTGCTGGGGGGAGTTTGACCGG
Organism: Gemmatimonadota bacterium; assembly: GCA_026706345.1. Taxonomy (NCBI): domain Bacteria; kingdom Pseudomonadati; phylum Gemmatimonadota; species Gemmatimonadota bacterium. The sequence goes on from JAPOYX010000198.1 coordinate 127,042, forward strand.
CCCGGGTTCGGGCGGACCGTCCAGGACGAGATGTCCATCCGGCAAGGTCCCCTTTCGCTCACCATCGCCACGGGCAACACGTGGTACGAAGGAGACCGGCCCCTCATGTCCGACCGCCGGTGGTACCGCCTGTTCGACACCGGCCGCAACGCCGTTGTGCTGGACGTCCTCTTTACCCTGATCGCCGATCACGGCCCCGTTACGATCGGCTCCACGAAGGAAGGCGGATTCCTGAGCATCCGCGTCAACCCCTCCATGAACGCCTCGGGCGACGGCAAAATGCGCAACGCCTACGGCGCGGGCGATGAGACCGGGTGCTGGTCCCGGCGGGCCCACTGGATGGACTACTGTGGTCCGGTCGGTAATGAAACCGCCGGGTTCGCCGTGTTCGACCACCCGGACAATCTGCGATACCCCACGGCCTGGCACGTGCGGGGGTACGGACTGTTCGCCGCGAACTGCTGGATGGTCTGGGACGACTGCCACTGCGCCGCAGACACAGAAACCACATTCCGGTGGCGCGTCGTCATACACGAGGGCGATACGCGGGAGGCGGCCATAGCGGACCGCTTCCTGGATTACGTGGACGGACCGAGGGCGAACTGGGATTATTGAAAAACCCTCATTGTTCGAGAAAATCACAAGTACGTCGACTAACGGTGAGAGTGGGCACGTTCGGGGCCTGGAAGAATATCTCTCATAGGAGGCGTATATGTCGACCAACGAAGATCTGGCCAAGAGGTCCGATGTCCTTGAGAAAAACCTGACCGACAGGTTTGAGGTCTTAGAGAAAAATCTGGCCAAGGGGTTCGATGTCCTTGAGAAAAACCTGACCGACAGGTTCGGTGTCTTGGAGAAAAACCTGACCAAGAGGTTGAATGTGTCTGAGGAAGGTATGATCAACAGATTCAATGTCTTTGGAAGGGAAGTTACTCGAAAGATCAGCGCACTGCACGGGTGCGTGGACCGGCGGTTTGATACCGTAGACCAACGGTTCGAGGCTGTTGACCAGCGATTTGAGGTTGTAGACCGGCGGCTCGATGTCATAGAACAGCGGCTCGGCACCGTAGACCGGCGGCTCGACGCCGTGGAACAGCGATTGGATCGGATAGAAACCGACGTGGTGGAGATCAAGGATATACTGATCAGAAGACTGGGAAAGTAGCCTTCCAGAAGATCAAAAAGCGATAGAGGAGATCTCACCTTCCGTTTAAACTCCTTGATAGCCTTTCCAATCATCCTGTATCTTGTCAGGCCGTATCTTGCCGGCATTGACGCGCTGACGGGGCCGGAACTCCGAAGGCCACAGGATCGCACCAAGTATCAGGTATCGGGTACCGGCGTTGCGCGGCAGCGAAAACGGATTCTCATCTTCGCAGGAAGTGCAAATGAATGAAGAACGGCAACACGACGACGATCTGAGGATCGTAGAGGAACTCAAAGAAGCGGGCGAAAGCATACGGAAGGAGATTTCCAAGGTCATCATCGGCCAGCAGGACGTAATTCAGCAACTCCTGACCGTCCTGCTGGCCAACGGTCACGCACTGCTGATCGGCGTCCCCGGACTGGCCAAGACTTTGCTGATCAACACGCTTTCCAGGACGCTCGACCTCAAGTTCAGCCGCATACAGTTCACGCCCGACCTGATGCCGTCCGACATCACGGGAACGGAAATCCTGGAAGAGGACCGTACGACCGGTCACCGGGAATTCAAGTTCATCCGCGGACCGATATTCGCAAACGTTATCCTGGCCGACGAGATCAACCGCACGCCGCCCAAGACCCAGGCGGCGCTGTTGCAGGCGATGCAGGAACACGAAGTGACGGCCGCGGGGGAATCCATGAAGCTCGACGAGCCGTTTTTCGTCCTGGCGACGCAGAATCCCATCGAGCAGGAAGGCACCTATCCCCTGCCGGAGGCCCAACTGGACCGCTTCATGTTCAGTATCTACATGGATTATCCGTCCCGCAGCGAAGAGATCGAAATTGCCCGGAGTACGACGAGCGTTCAGGAGGCCGTGCCGGAGCATATCCTGACGGGGGACGACGTAAAGAAACTGCAGCAACTGGTCCGAAGAGTGCCCGTGGCGGACCATGTCGTCGAATACGCCGTCTCACTGGCGCGCATGACCCGTCCTATCGAGCCGGACGCCCCACCGTTCATCCGGGACAGGGTCAGTTGGGGCGCCGGACCCCGGGCTTCCCAGTACCTGATCCTGGGCGCAAAGGCCCGGGCGGTGCTCACGGGAAACTACACGCCCACGCCGGAAGACGTGCGCGCCCTGGCCCTGCCGGTGCTGAGACACCGCATCGTGACCAATTTCAACGCGGACGCGGACGGCGTCACCGCCGATGACATCATCACGCAGTTGATAGATGAAATGAAGGTGTCCTAGCCTTCCTCACGCGTTGCGGCAATCCATGAACACGCCCGACTATCGCAAGTACCTCGATCCGATGACCGTGTCCCGGCTCGCCCGGCTGGACCTCAAGGCGCGGCTGGTCGTGGAAGGGTTCATCGCCGGACTGCACAGCAGTCCCTACCATGGGTTCAGCGTCGAGTACGCGGAACACCGGCAATACATGCCCGGCGATCCCATCAAGCATATCGACTGGAAGGTCTTCGCCAAATCCGACCGGTTCTACATCAAGGAATACGAAGAAGAGACCAATCTGAAGTCCTATATCTTCCTGGACGTCAGCGCGTCGATGGAATACGCGTCCAACGGCATAAGCAAGCTGGAATACGGCAGGTACCTGGCGGCCGCCCTCACCTACCTCATGCTGAGCCAGCAGGACTCCGTCGGCCTGGTGCTGTACGACGAGCGCATACGGCAATACGTTCCCCCGCGGTCGATCCGCAACCACCTGCACGCCATTCTACAGCGGCTGCACGCCGCGGAACCCGGGTCCGGAACGCGAAGCCGGGCGACGTTTCACTCGCTGGCGGAGCGGATTAAGCGTCGCGGGCTGATCATTATTATTTCCGACCTGTTCGACGACCCGGGAGACATCGTCGACAGCATCCGGCATTTCCGCCATCGAAAACATGAAGTGATCGTATTTCGCCTGCTCGATCCCGCCGAGAAGGACTTTTCCTTTCGGCACCCCGCCCGTTTCCGCGACATGGAGACCGGGGAGGAGGTATACACCCACCCGCACGTTATCCGTGAAGCCTACCTGGGCGACCTGAAGGAACAGGACGCGTTGTATACCCGCGTCTGCCGGGAGAACGCGGCGGACTACCTCAGCCTGGACACCGGCACGCCCTTCGATCTCGCACTCTTGACCTTCCTCGCCAAACGCGCCCACCTGGGTTGACGCTCGGCTCCTCAACCGGTCACAGAGATCCGGGCCGTTGGAAAGAAATGTTCCGGAGCAAAGACAGGCAGGAGGACAGGCGTGAACGGGGCGGCATGCGGCACCCGGCTGTCAAACGATCGCCGCCTCGTCGTCCCTGGAGAAGAAGTGGGCCTTGGCCATGTTCACGAGGAGCGGCATTTCCGTATTTAAACCGGGATCCACGAAGGCGTCCACCCTGGCGATGAACGGATACCGGCCGGTGGTCATGTACAGGAAGGTCTCGCTTCCCATGGGTTCCACCACCTCGACGGTCGCCGTGATCTGACGGGCTTCTTTCCAGTCCTTGTTCGCATCCACGGAAGTGATGTCCTCCGGCCGGATGCCGAACGTGACTTCCTTGTCCCGCCAGGGTGCCAGGGCTTCCCGCATACCGTCCGGTATCGGCAACCGGAGGCTGCCTTCGTCGAACTCCGCATGCCCGTTGTCGAATACGACCCGGCCTTCCAGGAAGTTCATGCCCGGACTGCCGATGAAACCCGCGACGAACCGGTTCGCCGGATTCTCGTAAAGCTCGAGGGGCGCGGCGACCTGCTGCACCTCGCCGTCTTTCATCACGGCGATCCGGTCGCCCATGGTCATGGCTTCGACCTGGTCATGGGTGACGTAGACGATGGTCGCTTCCAGGCTGTTGTGCAGCTTGCTGATCTCCGTCCGCATCTGCACGCGCAGCTTGGCGTCCAGGTTGGAAAGGGGTTCGTCGAAGAGAAACACCTTGGGCTTGCGTACGATGGCGCGGCCCACCGCCACGCGCTGTCGTTCGCCGCCCGAGAGCGCCTTCGGCTTGCGCGCGAGAAGATGGCCGATGCCCAGGATGCCGGCGGTCTCGTTGACCCGCGCCTCGATCTCGGAGCGGGGGTACTTGCGCAGCTTCAGCCCGAAGGCCATGTTCTCGTATACCGTCATGTGGGGATACAGCGCGTAGTTCTGGAATACCATGGCGATGTCCCGGTCCTTCGGCGGGACGTCGTTCACGCGCTTCCCGTCGATGTGGATTTCGCCGGAAGTCACCTCTTCCAGGCCGGCGATCATGCGCAGCGTGGTGGACTTGCCGCACCCTGAGGGTCCTACGAGCACGACGAACTCGCGGTCCCTGATTTCCAGGTTGACGTTTCGGACCACCGTATTCTTGTCGAACCGCTTCTCGACGTCCTTCAGGACCACGTCCGCCATGCGGTTATTCCTCCGGGAAGCTGCAGGTTGCCTGTGAGACTCCCGTATTTTGCGGCATGGGGCCGGTTTTGTCAATACAATATACCTGACTGACCGGGGTGCCTCTATCCCGCCGGATCGGCGTGCCTCAGATAGTCGCCCAGACGCACTCAGGCGCAGTCGTCCAAGCGCGGCCTCGGCCTGCTTTTCTGACGCAATATCATCGCGGTTTTGGTTGACTTCGACCCGCGTATTCGTTAACTTGTCTGCTCGTTTTTGTTAAACATACCAGATGCCCACCGCACCGGGTATATGCCCAGATCAACCAGACTGCCGGGAGGATTCATACCATGCCACTCATCGTCGAACTGGACCGCATCAAGGAAGCCGTTGCCGGCATTGACGTCATTCAGGACATCGAAGACGGTTTCGTGGCCTATTCGCAGGGGAAGGTGCAGGTTCCTCCCGTCGGCGAAATGCACTTCGAGGATCCCCCGGGGAACGTCCACATAAAGTACGGCGCCATCAACGAAGACGACTATTACGTCATCAAACTGGCCTCCGGATTCAGCGATAATCCGAACGTCGGCCTCCCGCGCGTCCAGGGCATGATGCTGATCTTCAACCAGAAAACGGGACAGCCGGTGGCGTTCCTGCTCGACCAGGGCTACCTCACCAACGTGCGCACGGCGGCCATGGGGCCCGTCGTGGCCAAGGTGCTCGCGCCGAAAAGTGTGAGCCGCATCGGTGTATTCGGCACAGGGCTGCAGGCGCGCATGCAGGTCGAGTATCTCAAGGGCGTCGTCGACTGTACCGACGTGATCGCCTGGGGCCGTTCCGCCGAGAGCAAGGCGTCCTACAAGCAAGAAATGGAAGCCCAGGGATATACCGTCGAGATAACGGACGACGCCGGCGCGGTGGCGGCGACAAGCAATCTCATCATCATGTCCACCCCGTCCCTGTCGCCGCTGCTGACCGCCGGCCAGGTCCGACCCGGCACCCATATCACGGCCATGGGATCCGACACGCCGGACAAGATCGAACTCGATCCCGGCGTACTCGTAAAAGCCGACGTGGTCGTGGCGGACAGCATCCCCCAGTGCAGGTTGCGGGGAGAGATCGCGCAGGCGATGAAGGCAGGCGCCATTACCGAGGATAAGGTGGTCGAACTCGGGAACGTGATCCAGAATCCTTCCCTGGGCCGCACTTCCGACGACCAGATCACGATCGCCGATTCGACGGGCGTCGCCGTGCAGGACATCCAGATATCCAAGGCCGTCTACCACGCCGTAAAGTAAGGCGGCGAGCGCGGGTCGGCCTGGTCCGTCCCCATCATAAGCGGGCCGGACACGAAGAAACCCGGGCCGGCCAAGCCCGCCAAGCTGATCGGTATGACCGGCTGGCCGAGTTGACAGGCGGCGCATTAAAACCAAGGAGCAAGCACATGGCAGCGGCCTTCCAGACTTTCGAATTGGAACGGATCATGTCGGACTGGGAACAGGTCGTCGAGTACAATCTGTCCGAGAGCGGCGCGCACCCGGTTAAAGTAAGGGAACTGATAGAACACGATCCGGACGTCCTGGACCGCATGCTGGAGACCGAACTGGGCTACGGATACGCCAACGGGTCGCCGGAACTGCGGGAGGCCATCGCCCAGTACTACCCCGGCGCGACAGCGGATAACGTCCTGGTGACCATCGGGTGCATCGAGGCCAATTTCATCACGTTCCAGACCCTGCTGGAAAGCGGCAATGAGGTGGCCGTCCAGGTGCCCTGCTACCTCCAGAGCTGGGGACTCGCGCACAACATGGGCGCCGTGCGCAGGACGTTCACCCTCGATCCCGACCGCGGGTGGGCGCTCGATACCGACAGCCTAGAAGCCGCGGTGACGGACCAGACGAAACTGATCTCCATCTGCAACCCGAACAACCCCACGGGACAGATCCTGACGGAGTCCGAAATGGATGCCGTCGTCCGCGCGGCCGAACGCAGCGGCGCCTACCTGCTCGCGGACGAGATCTACGCCGGGTCCGAACGAGAACGCGACGAGGTTTCGCCTTCCTTCTACGGACGGTACGACCGGGTTATCGCGGCGGGCAGCATGTCCAAGTCCTTTGGTATGCCCGGCCTGCGGATCGGGTGGCTCGTGGGCCCCGAAGACCTTATCAGGGAGCTCTGGAAGCGGCACGAATACCTGACGCTGAGCACGGCCAAGCTGTCCAACCACTACCTCGCGCCGCTCGCCCTGCGCCCGGACGTGCGGAAGGCCATCTTCGACAGGACGCGGGGCTACATACGGCGCGGATGGGACAACTACCAGACCTGGATCAGCGACAACGCGGACATCCTGAGTCTCGTGCCGCCCCAGGCGACCGCCGTGTCCTTCGTCCGGTATGATCTGAAGACGGATTCCGCGACGCTGGCGAACCGGCTGATCCAGGAGAAGTCGGTGCTCATCGGCCCCGGCGACTACTTCGGCGTCCCCAACCATCTCCGCATCAGTTACGGGCTGCCCGCGGACTTCCTGAACGAGGGCCTGCGCCGCATCGCCGATCTGCTCCGCCAGGTAGCCGAGGAAGAGGCCGCGGGGTCGGAAAACGAGCGCGGCGCGGCCGCTGGCTGATCACGGGAAGGGCCTGCCATGCCACCGTCCCTCGATCCGCTGGTGCCGGTAGATGAATTCCCCGTAGCGCACACCTGCACCTACATCAACGCGGCCAACGTGACGCCCATGTACCGTCCAGCGGCCGCGGCGATCGCCGAATGGTACCGGGACGTTGCCGAGCACGGCAGCAACCACTTCGACGAAGAAGCCGAAGCCACGGTCTTCGATGAACTCCACCGGCAGGCGGCCCGGCTCTTTAACGCGTCCCCGGCGGACATCGCCGCCGGTTCCAGCACCACGGAACTCCTGAGTTCCCTCGCCTGGGCGGTCATGCCCGGCGCGGAGACCAACGTCGTCAGCACCGACGTTTCCTTCCCCGCCTCGGTCTATCCCTGGAGACGCGTCGCCAACCACACGGGCTGCGAGGTCCGGCTGGCACACGCCCGGGGCGACACCGTCGATCCCGACCGCGTCAGGGACCTCGTGGACGACAATACGGCGGTGGTGGCCCTGTCCCACGTGGAATTCCGCAGCGGCCAGCGCTGGGACCTCGCCGCCTTTGCGGAGATCGCGCACCGCCACGGCGCCCTGCTCGTCGTGGACGCCACGCAGTCGGCCGGCGCGGTGCCCATCGACGCGCCCGGCATGGGCGTGGACGCCGTGGCCACGGGGGCGTACAAGTGGCTGTGCGGGCCCTTCGGTATCGCGGTCATGTACCTCGCGCCGCACCTCGCCACGAGCCTCGAACCCGGCCTGGTGGGCTTTCGGAGCCAGAAGGACATCTGGGACATCCGGACCGATCCGCCGGACTACCCGGAGGACGCGTCCCGGTTCGAGTTCAGCACCATGGCCTATGGGTTGTCCGGCGGGTTCGCGAAGTCGATCGAGTTTCTCGTGGACACGGGTATTGACCGGATCTTCGCCCATAACCAGGTCCTGGCCGACCATCTGATCGACGGCCTGGCCGCGATCGGCGCCGAAGTCACTTCCCCCCGGGACGCCGCCGAACGATCGGCCATCGTCACCGCCCGCTTTCCGGGACGCCGGGTTGCCGACGTGGCGCAACACCTGAAGCAGGCCGGCGTCATGGTCGCCCTGCGCGGCGACGTGATCCGGTTCTCACCCCACCTGTATAACCGGATGAACGACGTAGAACGGGCACTCGAAGTAATATCCGGCATGCCCTGATTCCTCCGCCAGGCCGGAGCGAGTGAACCGCCCGACGTCGTCCTACCCGGCCTGTTCGACACGGCGGCCGGCGTGGGTACGTTCTGAAACCTCTCGGAGGCGTCCTTACAGGTCTATCCGACGCGGCGCAGAGCATACCGCCGGTTCGAAACGGAACAACCATGTACAAGTACCAGTGGTACCAGTCGATCTACGACAACTTTCCAAAAATCGTCGAAGAAGCCCGGCGGTACGGCGAAGAGATCGGCACGCTGAAGCTGAAGCAGGACATCGGCCTGTACGCCGGCAGCTCGGCCAGACCGGGCAACCTGCCCGATTACGTACTCGACGCGATCGTGGAGGCCAACCGGGGCGGAAAGACCTACACGGTACGGGTGATCGAAGACGAACTCCGCGAAGTCGTCAAGGACGTCTACGGCGACGCATACGACGCGGTGGCCGCCAATACCTGCGAAGCACTGCTGCGCCTCACGCTCGAGACCCTGTGCGCGCCGCCCTCCATGCGCCACGGCGACATCTACCGCGGCCGCCTGCTGATGCCCTACGGCGAGGACTACGAATGGCTGGGCGGGTATGGTCGGGCGTTTCCGCCGCGTTACAAGAACCTCCTCGTGGATCGGACCATCGCGGGCGGCGAACTGGGTATCGAGAACAAGAGCCTGGCGAACCTGGAGACCCTTTACGTCCGCATGGACGGGGCGAAGTACGATCCCCATGGGATCCGGTACAATCCCACTTCGCTGCTCACCGCGGTCGACGTGGACGGCACCATCGAAAACGTGAAGAAAGCCGCCGAGCGAAACGCATCGCTGCTCACGGGCGTCGCCACGGTGGGATACGACACGCCCAGCTACGGACTCGGCGAACAGGACGAAAGCGGCGCGCCCATACTCCTGAAGAAACTCGCCGCCGTGGCCCGGGACTACGACGTCCCATACATCGTCGACACGGGAGGCTCGATTCCCATCGTCGGAATGGACCCCCGGGACATCGACTGCGATATCATCACCTACAGCATGGACAAACCGGGCCGCGCGCCCGCGTCGGGACTCCTGATCGGCAGGGAAGAGGCCATAAACCCGATCCGCAAGGGCATGGGCCTCGGCGGACAGCGATACGGTGACCTGTCCTCCCACGGTAAGGCGGTCTATACCTTCAGCGATCCAGGGCGTGACACCCTGGTGGGACTGACCGCCTACCTGAAGGTCCTGCGCGACCGGCCTCACCTGGTCACCGATCCCGTGGACCGTTTCCACGAAATCATCGTGGAGGAGTTCGGGCAGATGAAGCCCGCGCGCTTCCGCGACGACCTGATCTTCACCAAGACCTACCAACTGGGCGGCACCGAGCTCAACTACGAGCGCACGTGGAAGGACGGCGTCTTCGGCATCCCGATCTTCAACCTCGAAGACCTGTGGGCCAACACCAACCCCATCGTACTCGCCCAGGAGCACATGGGCGTCGAACCCGCCACGATCTACAGCGGGAAGATGTTCCTTGGGCCCGGCCTGGGCACGCTCGACCAGGAAGGCAACCTGATCGAGGAATACGCGGTGCTCGGCGCGAAGACGCTCGTCAAGGCCGTGGAGATCGTGTGCCGTTATGCGGGGCTTCGGGATTAAGCTTAGCACTAGCAGTGACGATTAAAACACTTGCCAATGATATTAATATTTGATATCATATAGCATGAATAGTCGTCAGCGGAAGATCCTCGAAGCGATTTTCGCCGACCCAGTATCCTCGAACATAGAATGGCGACAAATCGAGACGCTTCTTGTTTCCGTGGGTTGTGAAGTGATTAAAGGCTGTGGATCCAGAATAGCTTTCAAATGCGGGACGCTTCGAGCCGATTTTCATCGACCTCATCCGGGCAAGGAGGCTAAACCCTATCAGGTACGCGCTGCACGCGAGTTTCTCAAACGGATGGGAGTAATACCATGAAGCCGATGCGCCATAGAGGATATCCAGCACGAATCGAATACAGCGACGAGGACGGATGTTTCGTTGGCCGCGTGGCTGGTATACGCGACATCATTACGTTTCACGGAGAAAGCGTAGGAGAAGTTCGAGAGGCCTTTGAAGAAGCCGTTGAATTCTACTTGGTCAGTTGTAAAGAACGTGGCGAGGCACCAAACAGACCCTATTCAGGGAAGATTCTTTTACGTATTGATCCTGAAGTACATGCAGCGGTAGCTGAGGCGGCCGAGGTCAGCGGCGTGAGTATAAATCAGTGGGCTAGAGATAAACTGTCCGAAGCTGCCAGCCGTTAGAACGCAGTGTCTGGCGTGATACGTAATTCGATTCCAACCAAAATCCCCAGAAGATATCTTCCGTTATCTGTCTATCGCGACCAGCCCCTCAAACCAATCCCCGCCGAACAACTTAACCCCCGCCTCGATACGCTCCTGGCTGCCGAAGTCTGCCCACCTGGCGTCTTCGGCCCGGAATGCACGGATCCGCTCGCCATCGCGCGCCAATTGCAGGAAGAAATCGATTATCGAAAAGGGACCGGCCTCTCGCATCCTCGTGAGCGCTTCCGGGGACATGGCGTAGACGCCCATGAATGGTACGGCTGTGACTTCGCCGTGCGACGGCCGGGCTGGCCGGACCATGCGGGTCTCGCCGGTAACATCCGACTGCCATCCGCAGAGGATGTCTTCCCGGTCGAAAAGCAGGTGACGCGAACTCCTGCGTTCCTTCACGGCAACGGTGACCAGGGCGTTCGATGCCCGGTGGGCGTTCATCAGTCCGGATAGATCCAGGTCGGTCAGCACGTCCACGTTGTGCACCAGGAACGGCTCGTCGTCGAAGAAACCCGTGGCCTTCCGGACCCCGCCCCCGGTGCCCAGGATCTCCTCTTCCACGGATACGGTCAGCGAAATCCCGGGATGATCGAAGGCGTCCGCAAAGGCCTCGATCTGGTCGGCGAAATGGTGGGCGTTGATGATGAGGTCGGTGAATTCGTGCCGGGCCAGACGGGCGATCACCCAGGAGGCCATGGGCCGCCCGGCAACCTCTACCAGCGCCTTGGGCCGGTCGTCGGTGAGGGGCCGGAGCCGGGTGCCCAGTCCCGCGGCGAGGATCATGGCCTTCACGCATCCTCCTGTTCCCGGTGCCTGAGTTCCACCACGACGCCCGGCCGGTCCGCCAGGTGTTGGGCGAGCCGCTCGGCGAAGTAGACCGACCGGTGCTGGCCGCCGGTGCAGCCGAAGGCGACGGTCAAGTCGGTGAACCCGCGACGCACGTGATGTGCCACCGCCTGGTCGATCATCGTTTTGACGTCCCGAAACAGGGACTGCGTCTCGTCCAGGGCGTCCAGAAAAGCCGCGACGGGCGCGTCCATGCCCGTCATGTGCTCGTATTCCGGGTATCGGCCCGGGTTTTTCACGATGCGGCAGTCGAAAACGAAACCGCCGCCGTTGCCGCTCGGGTCCAGTGGCAGCCCCTTGTGATACGAAAAACTCCACAGGCGGACGGTCAGGCGGCCCCGGGATGATTCGCCCATGCGCCGCAATTCGGAAGAATCCACAATATCGGACCAGGCCCGCTTCAACGCCGGCAATTCATCCGGCAGATCCGCCCTTTCCATCAGGCCTTCCAGGTTCCTTACGCCATGGGAGATGCTCGTCAGAAAGTGGGACTTGCCTTCGTAGAGCCCCCGGTAACCATAGGCGCCCAGTGCCTGCATGAGGCGGACCAGGGCGTACCCGTAGTAGTGGGCGAGGAAAGACTCGCGTTGAACCGGCACGTAAGCACGCACCGCCTCGATGTAGTGTTCCAGGAGTTTGTCCCGGGTCTCCCAGGGGATTTCGGCCTTGGCGTCCTGCAGCAGGGAGGCGACGTCGTACTGGAGCGCGCCCTGGCGTCCGCCCTGGTAGTCGATGTAGTGCGGCCGGCCGTCGTGCCACATGATGTTGCGGGACTGGAAGTCGCGGTACAGGAAATATCCGGTTTCCGTTTCCAGGAGGAACTTCGTGAACCGCTCGAAATCGTCTTCCAGGGCCTGTTCGTCGAAGTCGATGGGCACGAGTTTGAGGAAATGGTACTTGAAGTAGTTCAGGTCCCACCGGATCGACTGCGCGTCGAAACGGCGGCGCGGATAACAGACCGAATAGTCCAGGTCGCTGCCGGCGGCGACCTGGAAGCGGGGCAGGTCGTTGATCACGCGTCTGTACATCGCGACCATTTGATCCGAGAAGGCGCCCTCCTCCGCTCGCGTGGCGGCCACACGATCGTACAGCGTCTCGTCTCCCAGGTCCTGCTGGAGGTAGATCCCCTGGTCCAGGTCCTCGGCGTAGATCTCGGGAACCGGCAGGCCGTGGCGATGGAAGTGCCGGGAAAGAGAAAGGAAAGCGACGTTCTCCCGGCGGTCGGCGTTTGCCGCGCCGACGACGGTCGTTTCATCGTCCGCCAGACGAAAGTAACGCCGCCTGGAGCCGTCGCCGCCCAGCGCGGCCGTACCCGTCGGCTCATGCCCGAACGTGCGGCGGAAGAACCGTACCAACCTGTCCCGGGCATCTCGCATCATGGTCGGCCATCCTTTATCCAGGCGAAGACAACCTGTGCTTCATTCGGACCGTTTCGCGACCTGTCGTGACACGGTCGGATCGCAAATGACCCGGCCGACAGACCGCCGATTTCATCCGGGCCGCTTCATGATCAGGAGCAAGGGTCTGTGATCGGTGGGATACATCCTGCGCGCGTCGTTGTTGTTGTCGAGGATGACATAGACCCGGTCGTGGTCCATGGCGAGCCCTTCCGCCGTTTTCGCGCCGAACTGCTCGTGCTGATAGAGGTACTCCGGGTCGTTGACGATATGGGCGAAGGACCAGATCGTGGACGGCGCGTCGATATCCAGGTACCGGATGGTCCTCCGTATCGTCGCCGTGCTCCGCTGCAGGATGTATACGTTTTCGACCTCCCGGTGCAGACCCGTGTAACTGTCCGCCGATCCATGATTCGCGATCTCCACGATCCTTTGCACCGGGGCCATGTCGACTTCGATCAGGCCGCAGGGCTGCCGTTCGGCGGTGACCAGGAACCGGTCCCGGGCCATCAGCGTGATCCCCTCGAGATAACCGCCGCGCGTCTGGAAGAGCCCCGCCGAAGCACCCACTTTGCGGAGGCTCGTGGTGACCCAGGAGGCCTTCTTCCCATCCGCGTCGACCTTCAGAATAGCGAAGGCGCCCTCGCTGGCGAGGTAGAAGCTTCCGTCGTCATCGCGGGTGATACCCTCCAGGTCCAGCCTGAACACGCCGAAGGGTCTGGGTGCGTCGAACCGGACGTGGGGTACGAATACCACTGCATCCTCCCGTAGCTCGATTCGGAAGATGGTATCGTCGTGCTTGTCGGAAACGGTATACAGGGTATCGCTGTGGACGAAGAGTCCCGATGGTTGGTTGGATTCGGGACCTTCCACGGGGAGGACGCTGATCGCTTCCAGTTTAATCGGTTCGTTCTGCGCCAGAGAAGCTTCAGGAATCCAAAACAGGGCCGAAACGCATAGGGCGAGCGGCGCAATGAGAAAGCGATGGGCGGGCAATGCGAGCGGCGCGAGAAGGAGACGAAGCACGAGCGGCAGGCGAAGCGCGGCCGGGCCCCGCATACCCCCGGAAAGATCCCTACTCCCCATTGTCCACCTCGGCGATGTAAAGCTTGTGCCAGCGGAAGGAACCCACCGTGCCGTCGTCGTTTACGGCATAACCCTTCAGCCAGGGTTTCCGAAGCTGCAGGCCCATCTTGTGATAGAGGAAAGCGGCGGGATAGTCCGCCACCTGGACGGCCGAGGCTTCACGGTACAGACTTTCCCGGATCTCCGGATTCAGTTCGGCCGCGGCCGACTCCACGAGGCGGTCGAAGCCGGGATTGTGCCAGTCCTGCCGTCCGTGACCCCGGGGCTGGGAGTGCCAGATCATGTCCAGCATGTTGCGCGGGTCGAGGAAATCGGCGCCGAAAGCGATCAGGCCGAGGTTCATGTTCCACTTGTACAGGTGGTCCATGTAGGTATGCAGATCGGCCGTCCGGATGTCCACGTCGATACCGAGATGCTCTTTCAGCATGCTCTGTATCGCCACGCCGATCAGGCGGTCGGAGGGGGTTGGCGCCCTGAGCCACAGTTCCTGCCGCGGGAAACCCTGTCCCCCCGGATATCCGGCCTCGCGCATCAGTTGCCGCGCCCGTTCGGGATCGAATCCCTGCACGGCGGCGTGGGTGTCGCCTTCGAATTCCTTGAATCCGGGCGGGATCATGGAATAGGCCGGGACGGCCCCGCCCCGCAGGATGATGTTGCACAGGTTGTCGCGGTCCATCACCCGCGTGAAGGCTTCCCGGACGCGAATGTCGTTGAAAGGCGGCAACTGCGTCCTGAAGAAGAGATACCAGGTGTTCAGCCCGTGAAACCGCACGAGATCCTTCTTCAGGCCGGGATCCCGTTCGATGCGGGCCAAGTCGTTCACATCGACGTTCTCCATGTCGACCTCGTCGCTTTCATAGGGAAGAATGGTCGCCGCGGCCGCGTTGCGGAAGGGGTGTATGACCTTCTCCAGGAAGGGCTTGTGGGGGCCGTTGTAATAGGGATTCGGAACAAGCGTCATGTGGCTGCCGTTGACCCACTCCGTGACCATGAAGCCGGAATTCGTGATGATGTTCTGCGGTTCGGTCCACTTGCGGCCGTATTTGTCCACGAGCCGCTTCGGCACCGGCATGGCGTCACCGAAGGAAACGATATGGGGCAGGTAGGGCGCCCGCTTTTCCGTCTCGATGACCAGGGTCGAATCGTCCACGGCCCGGATGCCGAGGGACGTGAGATCCTTGTTCTCCCCCTTGACGATCGCTTCGGCGTTCTTGATGTCGTAATAGAAGAAGGCGTAGATGTTGGTGGATTCGGGATCGAGCATCCGGCGGTAGGAATACACGAAGTCGTGGGCTGTCAGCGGCGACCCGTCGCTCCAGCGCATCCCGGACCTGAGGTTGAAGGTCCAGATTATCCCGTCATCCGAGCCCCAGCTGTGCGCGGCGCCCGGGATTGGGTTCCAGTGCTCGTCCTTGAACAGCAGGGCCTCGAAGGGCAGGATCGTCTGCTCGGTGTCGTAGGGCTCGATACTGGGGTCCAGGCTCTTCGGCTCGGGACTCATGGACCGCAGCACCTGGCGGGAGGCGTCCACGGCGTCGTCGGGCAGCGTCACGCCGATCGAGTTTACGCGGCCGCCTTCCGTGGGCACTTCAGCATCCTGTTCCCCGCCGCGTTCGCCTTCGCCGCAGGAGATCAGCAAGAGGATCGATATCAGAAGAATATATAAGCGCATGGTGGATGATGATTTGACGCTTCTGTCTGGTTCTAAATAACCGGGAATGAGGATTGCTAACTTCCCAATGCAAACCAAAGAACTATTCATAGGTTCCGAAGACTGTCTACACAACCGAATGAGTAAGTCTTGAACCTATTAACCTTTCCTCGCCGTTCTTCTTAACCACTCGGACTCATCAACCGCTGGGCGACTCAGTTTGGTCGCAAAACTCTGTGCTATGCGTTGAGCGTATTCAGCCTTTAGCTCTCCACGCCACGTATATCGCTTGTCGCTGGTATCTAAAAACTCGAATCCGCGATCGGTCTGCCTCCTAGTCGCAGTTACCGGACTCGGATTATTGCACTCCGATGGGTTGAATTGCAGAACAACCCAACCGGATGAATCAAATTCAATCCCCATTCGCTTAAACTCCTGATCGAGTTTGATAACGAGCTGCTCCTTATCCTTCGTCGGTTCAACCAGCGGAAGAAACAGGAACGAAGTCTCCTCCTCCAGCCTTACACAGTCACATCGTGGTCTCATGCAAATCAGGTGATGTTCATCTCCATCCACCTCCGCCGTAACGATAGACCCAAGCCACAACTTCGGTGGAGGAGCATTGAACACAGTCCGAAAGCTCATTATCCAAGCCAACCGCTCGTCAAGATCAATGACATTTCCGCCAGCAAAGCCACCGGAAAGATCCCCAAATGCCTTCTCCTTCAACACGCTCGTATTCTGCAAACCTTTCGTTGCCAATTTAATCGTCTTTCCCAGATCGATTTCTTTATTACCGAACCGAAATTCTTCACCATTGCGACGAATCCAGTGCTCCACCGCTTCCGTGCCAGCAGGGGACTCCTCGGCAACAGTATTGTCCATTAGACCGCGAAGTTCCTCGGCAACATGGTTCACGATCTGGCGTTCTGCATCTTCAGGATCGGAAAGACAGGTCCTGTGTGCCAGAAAAGCCGGATCCAAATCCGCACTGAATCGATCCAACACCTTATGCTCACCCTCACGAACTGCAGTTAGTGATGTAAGTGCTATGGTTGGAAGTAGTCCCTCTGTCATTGCCGCGAAATCATCAATTAGTAGTTCTGGAAGTTTTTCCTCCGCGACGCACCGGTCTTTCAACTGTGTTGCCAGATTGACTGCAGATTTCGCGTAAATGACTATACGACCGTGTCGATATGAAATCACCATACTACTTTCGTCCTCACAAGGATCAAGTCTCGCTTCCCTTAGTCTTGCGACGATTTGAGCGCGAATGTCCTCCAACCGGGACTCACCCGTATAAATGGCCACGAGTCGAAGGGAGTTTCTTTGATCTGCTTCCCCTGTCAGCAATTTGCAAAGCAAGCTTAGTGCATATTGAGGATCGTCATCCTGTAGTCGCCAATCCAGAACTACGATATCTGCCTGTCTCATCGCACTCATCTTGGATTGCGTAGGGCCAACAACACCGCAGATCACACCTAGCTTTGAAAACGAATCCATTATAGACGCAGCGTTCAGCGAGTGATCCCGACTTCTGGTTACCAGGATTGGATCTTCCTGACTATCGACCGTAATACCCCGACCCGGATCCTCTACCTCGGCCTCGGGTCCAATGTCTTCGTCCGAGTCCATGTATGCCTTGTCATCCACTACTACAGCTGTACGAAGAAAACGCTGGACGAACCTGCGGCTACGACAACCGAGTTCTTCCTCAGATCCCATCCTTTTCTCCTATTCTTTCTCCACCGGCACGATTCCAAAAGTCGCGCCTTCGTCTCCTTCTATCAATTGTAGATCGAACCCTACTCGGCGCAATGTTTCACGGCCGATGTGTAGCCCCATACCACGACCACCTGGCTTTCTGCTGAAACCGTATTCGAAGATTGCCTCCCGGTCACGTACATTGACTCCAGGTCCGTTATCCGCGACGATCAGTGATCCGTCGCGTTCGTCGAGTTCGATGCGTCGTTCTTGTTGGGGATTCTGCTGTGATAACCAGAAGATCGCGTTGTCAACCAAGTTCACAAACACGGGGTAGAAACTCGACGGAAAACCAACAACCCTAGCGTTCGCGAAAGTCTTCGTCGCTACTAACGTTACATTATGACGCCCCATACGGGCTCGGAACAACTCCTCTAGAAAGTCTCGCACCTCAGAACCACGGATTTCCACTTCCTTACGGTAGAGACGCCGCTGCAACGGCGTGAACAGTGTCAAGTAGCCGTCAAGATGGTCGAAACTTGCTCGGATGCTCTCATACAACTTCGCCAACCCTTCATTTGCATCCGCCCAAGCTCTCAGCTTTCTAAGTCCATGCCGCACTGACCTTATGGTACCGGCAAACTCGTGGTTTATTATCTCGATAGCCATTCCCAACTGCGCCAACTGAGCATCGGCTTCCGCCTCCTCCTCCAATAAAAGATTGCGTTGTTCGATGGCCATCAACTGGTCGGCTACCGTACTCTCTCCCGTGACATCTATGGACTGTAGTTGCTCCAGTATCGAGCGTAACAATTCGCTTTGCTCTTCTGCGGTTTTTTGGATTCTTTTCTCCAGTTCATCTCTGGTTTCGACAAAAACCTCATCGGGCATATCCGCTACGTCGACCCGTTGAAATTCACTCAGTACTGCCCGTAATTCCATTTCAACAGCCTTGAGTGACTGCCCGGCCGCACCCCTTGCAGCCGAGGCGACGTTCTCTGCTTCCGTCCTCACTGCGCGACTTGATTCACCAGTAGCCTTGCGGGCTTCTTTCCCTAGGATCTCTAAAGCTTCTTCCGTTCTTTCACGGCGATCGAGTGCCAATTCCGCCTTCCTGGCTTCATCACCTATTAGATCCTCGATCAACTCTCGTGTTGGTCGAAACACATACTCTTGAAGTGAGGCGAACTCCGAGTTGTACACGTTCCAATCGCGAAGGATAGCTTTGCTCAAACCTATACGGGGACGTGATACTCGATACTTTGACTCCAACTCCCTGATATCCGCGTGCACTCGACGTTCGAGATTGAGAACCTCGCGAGCCGCCAGGTGACTATCCGCGATGTTGCATGCGGACCTCAATTCCTCCTCCACACCGACCGTCAATGCCTCCACTTCCTTTTGAGGCACATTGTTCGCAATTTTGTCAAAAAACTCGTCGAGACTCTTCTGAAATACCTTCTTTCTCGCTAAAACCTGTCTTTCGCGTCGCTTCCTCGCTTCGTCCTGTTTTTGAAGTTCATCTTTTCTCGTATCGAACGTTTCGGAATGCAGACCTTCGGATCTGAAAAAATCCGCTGCGACCTGTAGAAAAAAGTTCTGAAGTATTGACCGAAACTGACGATAAGCTTTGTTTTCCTGGAATCCTTCTCGTCCCGCTTTTTCCCTTAGGTCACTATTCCTGTCAGCGTCGATCTCCACCGCGCCGAACATCTTT
This sequence comes from Gemmatimonadota bacterium, assembly GCA_026706345.1. NCBI lineage: Bacteria > Pseudomonadati > Gemmatimonadota > Gemmatimonadota bacterium. The sequence continues at coordinate 146,051 of JAPOYX010000198.1, forward strand.
CGATGTGAAAAGTAATAGTAATAAGCGCTCTTTGTTCGTCTGAACTCGATGTCCAACCAATCATAATCGGTATCACCGTATGGCAGGACTCGAATTCCATTTCGGTAAATATACAATCCACCCAATTCTTCAGTTTTCTTCGCCAAAACGGCGTGTTCCTCATTTGGGATTGTCGAATATCTGCTTTCCCCCTCGAATGCCGCAAAGTCGATCGAGAATTGGCCGCAGTTCGTACGTGCTCCTCGCCCACCGCTCCAAGGTATGACGTGATCTGCCGTCGTCTCGCCGTAGATCGAGATTTCTCCGATAAATTGCCCGAACTCGTCAAACGTTCCTCGGATGCGATGATCTGCATTCTGAAACTCCTCCGGGGTGAAGAACTCGTCCTCACCAATCAAATCATCGGCCACCTCGTCCGTCTTGTGATCGCGAAACGCAGTGTGTATCACACTGTGAGATTCAGGCGTCATGGTATTGCTGAATCCGAGCAACGCCTTTTTCAAAGGTGTCGCTTTCTTCAATGCGGCGGCCTTGGTCGTTGTCGGATCGCCGTCTATATCCTCCGCCAGTAATGTCGAGGTCGGTTTGATGATGAAATGCGTGCCAGACTTGTCACTTCGGAGGGACGGATCCCCGAGATAGGAGTCGATATCTTGTGGATCGACCTTGAATTGATCCAACTCGTCAACTAGCTTTTCCATCAGTGGACTCTCGACACGGAGACCAACCTTTTCAGCATTTTCACGGAACTCTACAACCATCTCGTCCACGTCATTCGCCGATGGCAGTGTGCCCGGAGAGAATGACCGAAGCGGGATTTCGATTTCGTCCAAGTCGATTCCGGGCCACTCGAATATGCCCCAATTCAGAAATGCCGCGGTGAGATCGGAAGCTTCGTCGTCAGTCTTCGGTCGAGTGAGCACCAGAAGTTGTGGCCCTATAGTCGCAATGGCAAGCCTCCCGATCCCCTTTTCACCGAGCATAGGACGAGGCTTCTTGTTGGGGTCACCTGGTGGGATTCCGGTGGGGTTGAGCTTGTACTCTGTGCCTATGGTTAACCATCTGGACACGAAGTCGTCGTAACTCATCCCAACCCCGTCGTCCCTCAAGACAAATAGGCCGTCCGAACGATAATAATCAATCTCGACACGATCGGCATATGCATCATGGGCGTTCTTAAACAACTCGCTGATTGCCGTTGGCATACCAGCAATCTGCTGTCTACCGAGCATGTCGAGTGTTCGAGCACGTGTCTTGAATTTCGGCATCAGGACAGCCTTCCTACATCCTTGAGATGCTCTATGAAATGTTTACCAATCAGCTTGGCCAAGTGGACCGGTACCGCATTTCCAATTTGCCTCGCCATCGACGCCATGCTTCCGTTGAACATGAAATCTTCTGGAAAAGTTTGCAGGCAAGCCGCTTCTCGTATACTGATCGCCCTATCCTGCTCAGGATGGCCAAAGCGACCATTAGAATAGCTGATACACCGAGTGGTCAGTCCTGATGCTGGAGAGTCCCAGGCCATTCGTCCATACACGTCGGAATATCCGGTAAAACCCTTGTGACATTCGAGCTTTAGGTACTCAGGCCAGTCTCGTTCGCCTCCACCTTCGGGTGTCGCTTTAATACGGTCGAGGTTTCGTTCCGAAAGTTTTGCCGCTTTGTGATTAAGCACCCCATTGTGTTCTTCGCCTGCGTGAATCGCCGGAAGATGTGATATCCAGTCCCGAACTGTGGTGTATCTAACGTTGGAGGTTCCTGGTCCATGTGTCTCGTCGGGTATACGAATAACCCCGTGCAGACTCGCTATGAGCAAAAGTCGTCGTCGGGTTTGCGGTATCCCGTACTTGGAAAGTCTAATGGGGCGACAATCAATTTCATATTCTGCCGCATCTAGCCGCTTTAAAAAGTCGCCAAAAGGCTGACTCTCGCTGTCCAACTTCTGCAATCCTGGAACATTCTCCACAAACACAAGATCCGGCTTACAACCTTCCACAAACCGGGCAAAGTGGGCCAACAGTGGAACACGTTCATCCTCGTCCAAACTCGGCCTCTTCGTCTTTTGTTTGCTAAAAGGCTGACACGGTGCACATCCGCTGAACAGCACCGGGCTCGGTCGTTCCGAATCTACTCGTTGGCGGACCAACTCAACGCTAACATCGCGGATATCTTCAGGCTCGAAGTGAACATCGGGAAAGTTGGCTTTGAAGCTCTTCCGAGCATTCGCGTCGTGATCTAGCGCGAACGAAATCCCCATGCCTGCGGCACGAAAGCCACAACTGGCTCCACCACAACCCGCGAAGAAATCATAAACCTGAACAGTCATCAGGCCACCTCGGAAGGTCACTATTACTTTCCGATGCCATGTGCCGAAACACAGGCTTCACACTGGACCGCTTTCATACCCCCGCTTCGGTATAGTGAGGAACCGTAGCGATACTACTATTGTTTCAGTCGAATTTAGGACGTATGAACTCGACAAGCAAGGAACTCGCCACTCAATGATGCTCTACATTGCACTTTGTGAGTTCCGCTAACCTGTGCTCCACTTCCTCTTCGTCCTTAGTCTCGCATTGCCAAATTACAAGAACTCGCCATCCGAGATTCCGTAAGGCCCCTTTCTGATTTGCATCGCGAACCACGTTGGCTGTGAATTTCTCGGTCCAGAAGTCGGTCCGGGATTTCGGGGTGGACGCGTAACGGCATCCTTCGTGCCGATGCCAAAAGCATCCATGCACGAACACGGCCAGCCGATGTTTCGGAAGCACCAGATCGGGACGTCCAGGAAGATCCTTGCGGTGCAGGCGGAAACGCAGGCCCATCCGATGAGCGATTCGACGGACGACCAGTTCGGGACCGGTGTCACGAGTACGAATCGCTGCCATCAATTCGCTACGCCGTTTGCGATCCATGATGTCGGTCATGGGTGATCTCTCATAAGATGGGACAAGAGAACGGCGCTGAACGCCGAGGAAGCTTGAAAACAAGTCTTTTGCGTGCTGCGACTGTATGGTTCAGTAAAACGAATCATATATACCGCGATTGCAGGCCATTCGCTTGGGTGATCTGTTGCACTTCATGTGCAAGCCGTTCAGGCGTAGCGACCGAGGCGGATGCCTCCAGAAAGCTCATGCTTCAGACTCATTAGCCGAGAGATCGCGGAAACGACGGCGCAGGTCCGCTATAGCGTTACGCATCAGTCTCTGATCCTCGTCGGACATGTGGAGAAACGCCCACTGGTCGTCAGCGATCTGATCGATGACGTCCAACATATCCAGAATGATCTCTTGGATTAATTGAATCTCGATACTCCAACCTTTAGGGCTGAAGTGTGTAAAGTCGTTGCGTAGGGCGTGCAGTCTTTTAAATGAATGCTTTTGTGCGTTTGTAATTTCGATGATTCGAACGCAACCAGATTCAGTGCGTGCCGATTCAGATCCGAGTCTCTCAAACAGTTTAGGGGCGCTTGCGACCTGGATGCTTGGCGGATAGTCCCGTGGATTACGAGGCCGACTGAAAGGCAGACTGAACTCATCGACATCATCGATGTAATCGATTTCCCCACGTCTGTCGCGCTCGTGCCATTCGATCCATTTGCTTGCACAGTCCCGGGACAGGGCTCCTAAGTTGGCCGTTCCAGATAGAAGACACACCATAGCCCCTTGAAGCGCACTGTGTAGAGATAGAATTACCCATTTCCAGGCGCCGGATGACCGCTCGGTTTCGGCGAGACACAGGAGGCAGTGCTGGAGGGATGCCAATACATCCTGCCTTTCATCTGTGCGTACATATTCACTCATACTGTATAGACGTCCGATCGGATTTAGGCCGTTATTCTCCAATTGATCCTTCGGTATACGGCGGGAATTCATCTCAGCCAAGCGGGTCTCAGCCATTCTTGCCAGAATGACATCGATCTTTTCATTCCTTGGCGTATACAAACTGCATAAGGTCTGCGCGTTCGAGTTTCATAACAGCCCTACAACAACCGAGATACAAGAGCCTCACCTAACGTCGACGCAGCCATTGAACTTGTGTATGTCATTTCTGCGGCGGCTTGGGCGGCATTCACCATCTCTGCAAAATGAAGCTGTTGATCGAACGGGGGGACTAATACCGAAATAGACTTGATACGGTGCAAGGCCAGCTTTCCTATCGTTACCCGTCCAGTCCGTATCAGGATTTGATCCTGTACGGATTCTGAGTTCAGCTGAGCACTCAAGAAAACGTTGTGTAGCGTGTTGCTCACAAGAGGTGTAAGGTAGGCTGCGTTCTCGGTAAGATTTGCGCCGGCTAAATGGCTTTCTGCTGGTGCAGTTATGCCGATTTTCCCAGCGATTGTAATGAGCGTATCGGTGGAGTGAATAATGTAACGAGAGATGCCGGTTTGTAGGTCTTTGCTGATATACCTTGGGTCGTCTGCGATAACTTTACCTGCTGTAATGTCCGCAGCTCTGATGTATCGGTGCGGAGTCTTTCTGTCGGAATAACGACTTCCCTTCGGCAATCGCTTTCCACCGCGTATCCGAACTAGATCCTCAAGCCGCCGTTTATCCCAGCCCATAGGGTTTTCGGAGGGGTCGCCGAACATCTTGACGAAGAGGGCTGGTATAAACTCGCGCAGTCGTTCCTGCGTGCGCTTTCTTAGCCGCTCAATCTTTGCCGCCCGATTTAAAATGCCAACGATCCTCCGCTGATGGTCAAGCGGTGGCTGAGGCACGGGTAATGACATCAGTGCCCTCATGTCGGTCCGAGGCATCCGCGACCCTGTCACCGATGACATGACAAAGTTGACTGTTTCTTTTCGTCGCAACAGATAGGCAACAAACTCACGGTCAACTCCATCTCGCGGGAGGAGTGGAACCAACTCGGTCGAACACCTGCCTGCAAAACCTGGAGTAGCGACCTTGTTGAGATATGGCCGAAGCTTCGCATAGAGGATGTGACGCTCGTCGAAGCGATACGAAGTGCTTCTTTGGCTTCCGATACGTGAATCGTTTTTAAAGTTGAAATCACCGCTTTCGGATTCGACATGTTCGACGCCCACATATGGGAGGGCAAAAACTGTCGGATTGTCAGGTTGAAGTCCTTGGCGATCCATCTCGCAAAGTTGGCCGAGTGGGACTATCGGCGTGCTCATTTTGTCACCGCCTTCCTCACGTCCTCGGTCAGCGAGTCTATTTCCCCAAGAATCTCCGTCTCGATGTCCCGAAGTTCATCTAGAATCTCCAACGGGTCGCGGTGCTCGACCAATGCGCGGTTACGAGGGCGGTGGCGGTTGGCGCTCAGATTGAAGTCGGCGGCTCGGATGGCGTCAGTTTCCGCAAACCACCATTTCTCCGTCCAGTCTGCCTCATAGTCCCGGTCTCGCCACGTGCGCCAGCACGCTTTCTGGTCATTGAACGCTTTAGTCAGACCAGGAAGGTCGTCATCGTCGATAGGCTGGTCGTGGTTCGCGTCGAGTTTAAAACCGTCGTTGTCGGCGTGTAGAAACATCACTCGTTCAGTCGCTCCTCCCTTGCGTAACACAAGCAACGAAGTCTTCACACCCGAATACGGACTGAACACGCCGCCGGGCAGTGACAGCACGGCTTCGACGGCGTTGTTCTCGATCATTCGGCGCCGCAGTTCTCTGTGCGCGTTTGTGGCACCAAACAACACGCCTTCGGGCACTACCACACCGCAGCGTCCACCATCTTTCAGGTGATAGAGCATGTATTGTAGGAATAGCAGTTCGGTCTGTGCCGTGCGACCCACCCTCACGTCCTCGACGATGCGGTCGCGGTCGAGTCGACCGGAAAACGGTGGATTCGCGAGGATGACATCAAAGCCGTGTGACGGAAGACCGAGTTCGATCTTCTCGGTGCGGTCGAGTGATCTCGTTAGTGCGTCGCGCCTCAAGATTCGCACCCGATCCAGACCACGGAGCGTCAGGTTCATCGTGGCTAGACGCACCATCTGCGGGTCCACATCGGCTCCGTAAAACGTCGCCTCCTGCAACTGGTGAACAGCGTCGCGGCTTAGCATATCTCCAAGACCGCGCCGAACTGTCTTTCCATCAAGATCCACTTCCTCAATGCCGTCCGGGGAGGAATTAGCAAGCCGGATATGATCCCAGGCACCGACCAAGAACCCCGCCGTGCCTGCTGCCGGATCGTAGACGGTCTCGCCGATGCGTGGATCGACCAATCGTATTAAGGCTCGGATGACATGGCGCGGCGTGCGGAACTGGCCGAGTTCGCCAGCCTGGCGGATCTGACGTAATACGTGCTCGAATAGATCGCCCTTGGTGTCCGCGTCTACACGATCGAGCCGGAGGTCGTTCAACTGACTTACTACCTGGGTCAGTACCGTCGGCTCGTCAATTATCAGTCGGGCACCGTCCATGAAGTCGGTGACTCCGTTCGCAGCAAGTTCCGCATGGAATGGAAAGACTTCCTCACGCACCCAATTCACCAACCGGTCGCCGTTTAGTACGTTCGCCCAAGACGACCATCGCAACGACTCACGCGGCACCGTGGACACTCCTGGCTCACGGCCGTTGCGCGGATCACGCAGGTTCCACTTTCCCTCGTAGCTGCTTGTGTAAGGTTCGGCTCCTGGTCGTTGCGCCGTGCGCACCCGCACTTCGTCTGCAGTCTCATACATGTAGAAGTAGATCAGAAAGCTGAGTTGCTCAGCATTCTGGGCCGGATTCGGATAGCCACCGCCAAATAGATAGTCGCGTATGCGATCTATACCGAGCCGGAGTTCTGGGGTCATGGGCATACTTTCAGCAATTCCCAGCGAGAAAGCCCTTGGACTTAGCGTCAGGCCGATCTCGCTTCAACACCGCAGCATTGAAGCCCGTGATAAGGCGCTCAAGCGACTTTTCGCCTCCGAATACACGTCGCGCTTGTTCGTACCCGCCGAGAGCGGAAAACGGATGTTCGTCTAGATCCCAGCCTCCAAAGGCGTCCATTGTCATGGCATCGGCCTTCGCCCGACTGCCGATGAGGCTCGCCCAGCGGGCTTGTTCTGCATTAAATTCCTCATGCCTTCCCCTCCACAACTCAAACCGCACGCCGATCTCTGCGGCACGCGCCTCGTGAGCCGGCGTCCGAATGATCTGGCCTGTCTCATCCAAAGTCAGCCACTCCCGGCTTTCCGGGTCGATGTGGTCGTCCACGTCAAGGGTGAGGAGTACGCGGTGGTCGCCGCTACGGCTTGAAGTTCGAGATTCACCCGCATACCCGCCCTCGTTGCTCGCGTCCTCGTCGTGGATATCGGTGACCCCTACGAAATCAAAAATTGTAAAGTCTGACTTCCCGATGTGCGGTGCCTTGCGTGTGCCTCGCCCCCGCATCTGTCGGTAGAGGATGGTGCTGCGCGTAAACCGCGCCATAACCAGATTCACGACTTCCAGACAATCGAATCCCGTATCCAACATATTGACACTGACGAGTATTTTCGGGAATTCCTCCTCCTTGAAGCGTTTGATAATGGAACTCGTGTCGGGCGCCGGACCGCCGCCTATGTCACTAACTACAAAGTCGGCGTAGCGCGTGGTTGGGTGGGGTTTCATGTCTGCAAAACACTCGTCGAACATCTCCGCCAGTGTCTCGGCGTGGCGGCGAGTAACGGCGAACACGATGGTCTTACCCCAAGCAGGTCGGCGTCGTATGCCGTCGTGGCCAACAAAACCCTTTTCAAGCACGTCGCGAAACTCTCGCACCATGGCGCGATTACGTTCAGGAATGGTAAACTTTCGTTCCAGCACACGCGGATCAACAACGATCTCATCCGCAGTCGCGAAAAGCTCTTCGAACTCCGATCTTGTCTGCTCGTCCATCGCGCTCCAGTCGATCTCGTCGCGGCGTACATCAAACCCGTCCTCCGCCGCGGTCTTCACCGTCATCGCACGATAGACACGATAGGGCACGAGATGGTTCTCCCGAATAGCTCGTTGCAATGTGTAGCGGTAGGTAGGTTTGGAAACCTCGAAGAAACGTAGCGTGTCGCGTACGAACAGTCCGTCCTCGAGGTCGGGAAACGCTTCTGCGTCTGCCGTGCAAGGCGTAGCCGTTAAGCCGAGTTGGATGCCGTCGAAATGCCGCAATACACCGCTCCACCTGCCGTAGATTGAACGGTGGCATTCGTCGGTGATGACGAGATCGAAGTATCCCGGTGAAAGGGTCCTGTATTCTGCAATGATGGTCTGCAAGGTCCCGATAGTGATTAGTTTCGCACGATCGAAACCCCGACCCGGTCGCAGCACGTGGCAGGGATATTCCCGCAAATGATCGGTGAAGACGTCCTCGGCCTGCCGGGCCAGTGCGATACGGTCGACCAGGAACAGGACGCGCGTAGCAATACCCGCCTCGAAAAGCCGCTTGATGAAGGCCGCCGCCGTGCGGGTCTTGCCGGTTCCTGTCGCCATCTCCACCAACAGTTTGCGACGGCCCCGCGAGAATTCTTCCGACAGCGCTCCAATACACTCGATCTGGTATTCGCGGTCTACGATTTTCCGGTCGATTTCCACCGTCGCCAGATCAAGGCGAATCCCGCGAGCGGCGATCCTTCGCTCAAGGTCGTCCTGAGCGAAAAACCCCGAGATCCTGCGGGCGTGGGCGTCCGTGTCCCGATCTAGGAAACGCACTTCCTCGCCGTTCGACAGAAACACGTACGGCACGCCTAGTTGTTCTGCGTAGTGACGCCCCTGATCCTGTGCCGCTACTGGATCTACACGTGCCCTTTTGGCTTCCAACGCCGCCATAGGCCGACCCCGCCGATCGCAAAGCACGTAGTCTGCCTGCGAACCGTCTGGCAACGTGTATTCGAACAGGACACTTGAACCATCGGTCAGGTTCCAGCCCGCATCGTTAAGCAGGGCGTCGATCTTGACGCGTGCGAAGGCTTCGGTCGTGCCACTCATGGCACTTTCCAGGCCTTGACCGTTTTAACAATGGCACTGGAGTACTTGTAAGTATAAAGTTTCAAAACCGCTGGACCGCGGTAACTCCTTTCTTCAGAACCAAATCGAAGGCAATGATCGCCTCTAACCAACGGCCATAACCATGAGGCGATCTGACAAAGCCCTAAATCCGGATCAGTTCCTTGACGAGCAGGTCGTTGATCCGGCTCGCGAAGCCCACGGGATCGTCGAGCTTGGACCCCTCGGCCACCACGGCCTGCTCGTACAGCAGGCGGCCGATGGATTCGACGCGCGCGTCTTCGCCGTCGCTGTCGTGGAGCTTCTGCAGGCCCTGGACCACGGGATGTCCGGCGTTGAGTTCCAGGATGCGCTTGGAGGCCTGGCCGCCGCCCTCGCCCATGCGCTGCATGAGCCGTTCCATGTGGGCGCTCATGGCACCCTCGTCGGCCACCAGGCAGGAGGCGCTGTCCTTGAGGCGCGTGGACAGCCGGATATCCTGCACCTCCGGGATCTTGCCCTTCAGGGTTTCGATCAGCGCCTGGAAAGTCTTCTCGTCGTCCTCCGCCCTGGCCTTGTCGGATTCGTCCGCCGTGATGTCGCCCTTGTCGGCCGCCTTGTACTTCTTCTCGCGGTACTCGGTCACCGACGACATGACGAACTCGTCGATGGGGTCCGTCATGAAGAGGACGTTCCAGCCACGGTCCCGGAAGACCTCCAGGTACGGCGTTCGTTCGAGCATGCCGCGGTGCTCGCCGATCAGGTAGTAGATCTCCTCCTGGTCCGGCGGCATCTGGTCGACGTATTCATCCATGGAAATGAACTTCCCGGCCTCGGTGTTCATGGATTCGTACACGGCGAGGGAGGTCAGGGTGTCGCGGTTCTCGAAGTCCTGCGCCATCCCCTCCTTGAGGATCAGTCCCAGTTCCCTGTAGAAATCCACATACTTGTCGAACTCGTCCTTCTTCATCTCCTCCAGTACGGTGAAGATCCGCTTGACGATGTTCTTCCGGATGCGGTCGAGTATGGGATTCTGCTGCAGGATCTCGCGGGAGACGTTGAGGGGCAGGTCGGCGCAGTCCACCACGCCCTTGATGAAGCGCAGGTAGGGCGGCAACAGCTCCTCGCAGTTTTCCATGATCTGAACCCGCTGCACGTACAGCCTCGGTCCGACCTTGGGGTCGCCGAACATCATGTCGAAGGGCCGCTTCGCCGGGATGAAGAGCAGCACCTTGAACTCCGTCAGCCCCTCGGCCGTGTAGTGGATCACCCTGGCCGGATCGCCGTAATCGTGGGAGATCTGGCGGTAGAAGGCGTTGTACTCGTCTGCTTCTATCTCGTCCTTCGATCGCAGCCAGAGGGCCTTCATGGAATTGAGCGTCTCTTCCCGGACCACCGCCTCCGTCTTGTCGTCCTCCCCCTCTACGGGTTCGTGCCGTTCCACGTCCATGACGACCGGATACTCGATGAAATCGGAGAACTCCTTGACCACCTGCCGGAGCCGCCATTCCTCCAGGAACTCCTTCTCTTCCTCCTTGAGATGGAGCGTGACGTCGGTCCCGTGCGCCTCCTTCTCCACGGTCTTGATGGTGTATTCGCCCTCTCCCGCGGAGACCCAACGGACGCCTTGGTCCTCCGGGTCGCCGGCCAGACGAGAAACCACCGTTACCCGGTCCGCCACCATGAAGGCGGAGTAAAATCCAACGCCGAACTGGCCGATCAACTCGGGGCGGCTGGCTTCGTCCGCCTGCTGCAGGGTCTCGAGGAACGCCCTGGTGCCGGACTTCGCAATCGTTCCCAACTGGTCGATGATGGTTTCGCGAGACATCCCCGTGCCGTTGTCGGAAACCGTCAGCGTGTTCTTGTCCTTGTCGACGATCAGCTTGATCTTCCACTCGGTGTCGCCGTCCACCAGGTCGCTGTTGTTGATGGAATTGAAGCGGATCTTGTTGATCGCGTCGCTGGCGTTGCTGATCAACTCGCGGAGGAAGATCTCCTTGTTGGAGTAAAGCGAATGGGTGATCAGGTGAAGGATCTGCCGCAACTCGCTCTTGAATTCCAAGGTTTCGGTGGATGCGGTGGGGGCTTCGGACATCGTCTGGCCTTTCCTCCTGGGCAGGGGAGCGGGCTGCTCCCGGTGTGACATGCTGTCCCGGGCCGTGATTTGCGCCCGGATACAGTGCGTTTGGTATGTCTATCCCATGTGAAACTTGTTGCCTTTTGCCGGTCTGTCGCTCGCTCGCGCCGGGCCGGACAGCATGCGTATTATAGGGATTTCAGCCAGTTTTGTCAACATGGGGCTTCCTTCAAAAAAGGCTTTGGCAGCGGGATAGACGGAGGTAGATTGTTAACCCGACCATACACGATTCAAAGGAGTCCAAAAATGCGTCGACAGCACGTAGTGTTCCTGTGCATCGTATGCGGACGAAACGGGAGGCGCCGGGATGCTGACCAGTGAACAGGTAGCCGAATTCCATCGCAACGGGTTCCTCAACGGCGGCCGCGTCCTGGACGACGACGGGATCCGGGAACTGCGCGACGAACTGCAACGAGTGCTCGATACTGGTCCGGAAGGCTTTCCCGATGATGGACCGAGGCCGGTGCTGTTTCACAACATGGTCCGCGAAAGGGAACCGGAGCGCTGCGTCTGGCAGATCGTGAACATCTGGGAAGTGTCCGGCGCCTACCAACGTCTGATTCACCATCCCTTCATCGTTGAAGCCATCAGCCGGCTCACGGAGGCGGACGAACTGATGGTCTGGCACGACCAGATCCAGTACAAGCCGCCGGGCTACGGCGGCGTCACAAGCTGGCACCAAGACGCGCCGCTGTGGCCCATCATACGACCCATGACGCCGGTATCCGCCTGGGTCGCACTGGACGACGCGACGGTCGAAAACGGGTGCATGTGGATGACGCCGGGCAGCCACCGGTGGGGCAACCAGATCGAGTTCCTGCGGACGCAGGCCCACCTGAAGCAGACCGAGGACTTCGGGCGGATCGAGGGCTTCACGCCGCCCGCCGGCGCAGAGACGACAACCGCGAAACCCCGGCCCTGGCCGGTGAAGGCCGGAGAGGTGTCGTTCCACCACTCGCTGACGTGGCACGGTTCGCCCTTCAACCGGTCCGGGCTGCCGAGGCGCGCGATCGCCATGCACTACATGACCGGCGAGTCCCGCTTCGTCGCCTCCGGCCAGCACGTCATGAAAGCCTTCGTCGACCTGCCGGACGGGGCGCCTATGAACCAGGCGGGCGAACACTTCCCCTTCGTAATGAGAAACGGCAAGCCGGCCGCCCTCGCCGGGTAAACGCATCCGGGCGGGCGGGGCGCCGGAAGGAGCGATCCATGGACGCCGTTCGCATCGGCATCATCGGTACGGGAAACATGGGCAGCCACCATATCGAGTACCTGTCCGGGAACGAGATCCCGGGCGCGGTGCTGAAGGCTGTCTGCGACGTGAAGCCGGATCAGTTGGCGCGCGCGAAGTCGCTCGCCGGCGATGGTGTCGAGACTTTCGCGGACGCAGACGAACTATTGGAGTCAGCGGCGATCGACGCAGTGATCATCGCTACCCCCCACTACGACCATCCGCCGCTGGCGATCAAGGCCTTTGCCCGGGGGCTTCACGTCCTCTGCGAGAAACCGGCCGGTGTATACACGCGCCAGGTGCGGGAAATGAACGCGGCGGGCGAAAAGAGCGGGCTGGTGTTCGGTCTCATGTTCAACCAGCGGACCCTCGGCGAACACCAGAAACTCAAAGAACTCGTGGCGTCCGGCGAACTGGGCGAACTCCGCCGCACCAACTACATCATCACGAACTGGTTCCGCGCGCAGAGCTACTACGACTCGGGCGGCTGGCGCGCCACGTGGTCCGGCGAAGGCGGCGGCGTGCTCGCCAACCAATGTCCCCACAACCTCGATCTCTGGCAGTGGATCTGCGGCATGCCCGTGCGCATCCGGGCGTTCTGCGGCTTCGGCAAGTACCACGATATCGAGGTGGAGGACGACGTGACGGCCTATGCCGAATACGAGAACGGCGCCACGGGCGTATTCATCACGACCACGGGCGAATCCCCGGGGACCAACCGCATGGAAATCACGGGGGACAACGGCAAGGTGGTCATGGAAGAGGGCAGGATCACCTTCTGGCGCAACAGGACCCCGGCGGACGTCTTCAACCGCGAATGGAAGGGCGGTTTCGGAAGTCCGGAGACCTGGAAGTGCGCAATTACCTTCAAGGCCGGGGGCGAAGAGCACCGGGGCATCACCAGGGACTGGATACGTGCGATCCTGGAGGGCACGCCGCTCATTGCACCGGGCGTGGAAGGCATCCGGGGCGTCGAGCTCGCCAACGCCATGCTGCTGTCCGCCTGGCTCGACGACTGGGTCGAAATACCGGTGGACGAAGCGCTCTACTACGAAAAACTTCAGGAACGGATCCAAGCATCCACGGTGCGCAAGGAGGATACCGGCGGCGCGACGCTGAGCGTCGAAGGCACGTTTTAGCGCCCGAAGGCGCGTTTTAGAACGCTTTGAAGTCGGCAGGCGGGCCGTCAATCTCAGGACCGACGGTTACAGCAGCGGCACTTAGCGCCGCGCCGGCTACAACAGCGCCGCGCAGTCCCAGTTGCTTGTAGCGGCCTTACAGGTTGCTTTAGCGCTCCTGCCGCCTCTTACAGAAGCGTCGCGCAGTCCCAGTCGCGGTACGCGTCGACCAGGCATTGCATCTTCAGCCGCCAGTAGTCCCGCGTACTCCCGTTCTGCTGATCCCAGACGGGAAGTTCGACCCGCCAGATAAGCTGCAGGCGGTAATCCCCGCAGAGATCATCCCACGAATAATTTTTAACACCGCGCTTCACCAGCGACTCGTAGTATCGCGTCAAGCATCGTGTTTCCCGGTCGTTTTCCTGTCTCTGTTCACGCGTCCAGAACGTCGCGATCAGGTATACCAGATCTTCCGCGCCCAGGCAGACGCACACCTCCTCCATATCCGACAGGTAGGTGCCATGAACCTCCGGGTCGTCGGGACAGAGGAACTGGGTGAAGTAACAATCCGAGTGACACGCCGTGAACTGTGAGAAGCAGTCGAATCTGTGTTTCAGATACCGATCCCACAGCGTGGGCAGCGCTTCTATCCGCCTTTCGTACAACTTGATCAGTTCGCGTGGCAGTTCGCCACCCGCCGTCTTTCTGAACCGCCTCCATTCCTCGGTCTGGCAACGCACCTCCGTCATATACCGTTCCTCATCCCTGAACGGCGGCGGGATCCTCACGGGGCCGTCCCTCAGAGCCGAATGCTCCCACCAGTAAGCATGGAGCCCGGCCAGGGCATCCACGCAACCGGCCAGTTCCTCTTCCTCCGGCACGCCGTCTCCAGCCAGGATGCGCTCGCGAGAGACGGGGGCATGGTGCGTCCCGGAGACGTCGAGCATCAGGCAATGCGAAACACCCGTTTCCTTGTCGTACGCGCCGTCTATAAGCGGAATCAACATGGACGGCGGCGGCTTCTGCCCCGTTACGAGGCGATAGAACGCGACTTCATCCCGCCCCCAGTGATTCTGCTTGATCTTGATGAACAAGCGCTCCGGAACATCCGCCGGTGCATCCTCGGAATACACCGGTTCCAAGTGCGCCGCGACCGAATTGAATGCGGGATTGGGATGGAACTTAACGTCCAGGATCCGTCCCTGTCCCAGCAGGCCATTTCGGCGGAATATGGAGGTCAGCAGTTCGGGGGTGACCGAATCCAGCGACGAGATAACGTCAGGCATCGACGGCTCTCTGCGGATTTCGCGGATTACGCGGGTTTCGCGGATGCGGATTGTCCACGCCCACGGCATCGGAAATCCGGCTCAGGCCATCCCGCGCCAGCAGGCGGCACAGACCCCGGTTGATGCGCTTTACCAGACCCGGACCATGATAAATCAGCGATGTGTACAATTGTACAATAGTAGCGCCCAGGCGGATCTTCTCGTAGACGTCCTCGGCGTTGAATATGCCGCCCGTACCCACGATCACGTGGCGGCTGTGATCCATCCGCGGATACCAGGCCCGGATTGACGCGTCGATCAGACCCCGGACAGGCCGTCCGCAGAGCGTCCCGGGCATGGCGTCGAGCAGGCGTTGCGGGGACTTCAGACCGGCATAGGGTTTTCCCGTCGGCAGCCCGAAAACGATCCCTTTTACGAAGGGGAATGGATCCATGGCCGCGAGCGTCCCTTCAATGGCGCCGGGATCGGTCGTAGGCACCACCTTGAGGAACGTGGGCGGCATGGCGTCGTACCGGGCGTATCCAGCGAGCAACGACCGCAAGGTGCCCGGATCGTCGAAGGGACTCCGACCAGACGCGGTATTGGGGCAGTTCAGATTGAGCGTCACGTAATCGGCGAGGCCGAGGAAGGGTTGCACCGCCGCGACCAGTTCTTCCACCACCTTGTCCGTGGCCGCCGGCCTCCCGGTGTTCGTTTCGACCAGGTTGATGCCGAGGGGGACGGGCAGCCTGGACGGTCCGGGCGGTCCGGGCGGTCCGGCGGATGCGAACCGCCGGGCCACCGCTTCCGCGCCGTCGTTGGGCACCCCGTAGTTGACCACGATCGCCTCGTCCTCCGGCACCCGGAACAGTCTCGGGCGTCCGGGATTGCCGGCCGACGGATACGCCGAGACCGAGCCGACCTCCACGAATCCGAATCCGGCCGCCGCGAGTCCCTCTATGGCGACCCCGTTCTTGTCGAACCCGGCGGCCAGACCGACCGGATTGGGGAAGACGAGTCCTCCCGCTTCCATCCTGAGCCGCGGGTCATCCGAGGCGAACAGGCTCCGGAGCAGACCGCGAACGGGCGGAATGCGTCCCGCCGCGCCGACCGCGGACAGCGTGGCGCGATGAATCCACTCGGGATCCACGCTGAAGAATACGGGGCGAAGGAGGCGGTAGAGCGACATGGTACTGGCTTTTTAAATAAGATCCCGGACTCCCATTTCATTCCTTCACGATTACAGCGGCACGGCATGCGGCGCAAGCACAAAAAAAACCGGGCGCCTCGCACAGGGCAAGGCACCCGGCTTGCGTCTGGAGGAATGTCAACTGATCAGATCAGTCGTCACACCTCCGTTGTTTAGATATCATACTTCCTCCTTTCTTTTGCGCCGCCGTGCTGCAGTACGGGACGCGGTCCATGCCGATGCATCAACATGCCGGACATGATCCGGCGTCAAATCCCCGCGACAGCCGGGGATTAAATCCGCAAGTCCTATTGTCTCATCAAGATACGGAAATCCGAAAGGCCTCCTGAGATTCCACGGGAGCGGATGCAGTTTTACGGGTTCGCCACCCAATTTCGGCACACAGGCCATCTACATATACGTGGGCTATCTACACGTACGCCGGTTTCAATGCCGCGTGGCGCCGCGTGCCGGTCTCAATGCCGCGTCCAAGTCAAACGTACTCCGGTTTCAGCGCGACCCCGAAGCCGGGACGGTCAGGCGGTACGATCACGCCGCCGGATACCACGGGCTCGTCCGGCAGGATCATGTCCTCCGGGTCGTTCCACCGGTCGGGATGGGTCTCCGCGAGATCCATACAGTCGGTTGCGACGACCAGGTGCAGCCCCCAGATCTCGCCGCCCCGGTGAGGGCATACGGGCACGTCATGTGCTCTTGCCAGTTCCAGGATGCGCAGGCCCGCGGTAATGCCTCCGCACCAGGTGATATCGGGCTGCCACAGATCCAGGGCCCCGGCGCGGGCAATGGCGCCGAAGGCGTGGTGCGAGAAGTCGTGCTCGCCGCCGGCCAGGAGCACGGGCGCCAGCCGCGGCCGGAGTTCGGCCAGCTCGTCAAGATGATCGGGAGTCATGAGATCCTCGAACCAGTAGGGTTCGTATTCTCCCAGAAGTTCGCGCATCCGCAGGGCGACTTCGGCGTCCCAGGACATGTAGCAGTCGAACATGAGCAGCGCATCCCGGCCGAACATCCCGCGACACCGGGCCGCCAGCGCCGCGGCCGTGTCGTAGTCGGCGTCTTCCCGCCACTGGTGGGAGCACTTTACGGCGGTGTATCCCAGGTCGCGGACCCGGGCCGGATCGCCCCCCGTCGCGTAGGCGCGCACCGTTTCCTTCCTCAACCCCCCGATCAGTTCATACACCGGCTTGTCTTCGGCCTTGCCCAGCAGGTCCCACAGGGCCAGGTCGATACCGCTCAGGGCCATGATCACGATCCCGTTGCGGCCGTAAGGCAGGGATTTGAAATAGAGATGGTCCCAGATATCGCGGATATCGTCCACATGGCCGATCCGCCTGCCGACCAGGGCGTCGCGCAGGTGTCCGTTGACGATCAGCTTGCCCGGTTCCCCGCCGCCGCCGCATCCGTACCCCACCAAGCCGGCATCCGTCTCGACCCGGACCACGATCTGCCAGTAGTATTCCTGCCAGGCGCCCGTCCCTTTCTTTCTCCATTCCGGATAGACGGCCCTGATGTCCGTGATTTTCATGTCAGATCGGAAAGCCAGGCGTGTTGCGCGTGAGCGAAACGAAGGCAGAACCGGACTCTACCCGAGGCAGGGGATGCGTGGGTGCGGTGTGGTATGATTGAATGGGCGCTAGTGGGATCGAACCACTGACCTCCACGATGTCAACGTGGCACTCTAACCATCTGAGCTAAGCGCCCTGCATTTCGCGCATTCCAAAGTGTGCTCGCGACCCCGAATGCCGAGGGCCGGACTCGAACCGGCACGGACTATTGAGGTCCGGGAGATTTTAAGTCTCCTGTGTCTACCAATTCCACCACCCCGGCATACCCGTCCCGATATCTCCCAACACAACGGCAACATGGTATGGTGAGCACCCCGGCAAGTCAAGGGAAATTGGTTCACGCCCAGCCTGCTCGAGGGCCGGATGCAACCAGTTGCAATCCGTTGGTTTTTTTATTTCCTCTTAAGTAATTGCACCCACTCAATATCGCCTGTTACGAGAAACTCATCGGCTCCTATCTTCGTAATGGTCCCATCATCACGTATCCAATGAGCATCCTGAAGAGACAGGCTGTGTTTTGTTTCACGGCTACTCATTCTTTTAGGCCATCCCACCAGTTTTTCTCCACTACCTAGTTTGACCAGAACCCAATGGTGAGGTAGTCGGAACGCTCCATCCCATGGCTGAGCGTCGTGGGATTGTCGAGTCAGTCCGATCTTTCTGAGTATCCTCATCCAGTCTTTGTTTATCGCAAGCGACCAGTACTACTGAAATAACCACGGATATTCCAGATAGTGCCACTATACTCCACATATCCACTGCAGGGAACATCGTCAGGCTCTCGCCGGATGTAGCCGGCTTTACGGCGATCTGAAGACCAGATAAGAAACCAGATTCGGCAAGAATTGAATAGACGACATATACTACAAAGCTCAATGCCAAGGCTTGGGCAGTTAGTCGAAGCGGGGCTTTTTCTCTAGTTCCTGTAAGAAGCTCAACGAGAGTTACTGTAAAGAAACCTGGCAGTAGAACGATCAATATGTAGATCGCCTGAACGGAGCTGGGCATCCTAGTCACTTTCTACATTTACCGACCCAGATTGATCGCTTTGACTGTTCTCGCCATTGCTTGGGGGAGGATTTGGCGAGATCATCTCCGGAGTAATGTCAGGCATGGTTTCGATTCCTGGCGAATCTTCATTTACACTTCTTGTCTCCACATCATGTTGCTCCCCGGAAACTTGTCTTTCCTCAGACATATTAGTCTCCTTACGTCGACAGAATCTATTCGGGTTTGTTATGCCGAGAACATTATCAGCAATGCATCCTGACTTCAACTCAGTGTCAGACTGCAATCTAGATATGCGGTTTGAGAGCAAACGCAGAAACTGCGGGTGCCATCAGACACTGTAGTTTAGTTATCATGATAGAAGATACTCAACATACCGCCATTGGGAAACTCTCTTCGACAATTCTGTTTCATGTAATCCATACCTGATGCCTTAAACGGGCGTAGTGAACATGATTTCACGACGAGACAAGACGATCCTCCATTTTCTCCGAAGTATGCGCGCGAAACCGTTGAACCAGAATATGAACACGTGTGCAGAACAGGTCAAAAAAACGAAAGCTTCAGAAAACCTGCGTCAGGCAGGGAGACAGATTGGCAGGAACCGGGACGGCCAATGCCGTCATACACTCCGGCTGTTCAACCGGTCCCGCCCGGTCCCGCCTTGTTACATCACTGTACAGCAGGCCAGTCCGGCTTTGATAACCGGACTGGCCTGCTGAGCGTTCTTTAGCCTATGGCGTCTTTTAAAGCCTTGCCCGCCGTAAACTTGGCCACGTTTCTCGCCGCGATCGTAATGGACTCGCCCGTACCGGGATTTCGCCCCTGGCGAGCAGCACGCTTCGATACGCTGAACGTGCCGAAGCCGATCAGCGTGACGGAATCGCCGTCACTGAGACTGCTTTTGATGGCGTCGAGTGCAGCGGCGACTGCGCTATCGGCCTGTGCCTTGGACAACCCGGTAGCATCAGCAACCTTACCGGCCAATTCTGTGCGATTCATTGATTACCCTCCAGATAAAATAATGGGAGTAATGCACCCCGATAGAGTGCGAGAATTCCCGCGACAGACCGTAACAAGGTCCTGTACTAGCGGGCGAACTACGTGAATTGTACGTGCAATATATATCCGTACGCGATACCGTATGCAAGTTTTTTATTCACTGTACATCTGTGTGGCACTGCGACGGGCCGGGCGATTTCATTGATTTCGACGGTCGAAATCTCTATTTTTTGTCTTAGCATGCCTGATCAGCCTCCGCCTAAAACAGTCCTGCTCCTGATGCCGACGACGACCTACCGGGCCGGTCCCTTTCTGGACGCCGCCCGCCGGATGAACCTGGAAGTCGTCATGGGCTCAGACTTCTGCCACGTGCTGGCGGAAGAATGGGACATCCCGCTTTCGCTGCGATTCAGGCACGTGTCCCAGGCGGTGGAGGATATCGTGTCCTTCGCCCGCGGCCAGGCTCTCGACGCCATCATACCGGTCGACGACTATACGACCGAGATCGCGGCCAGGGCGTGCCAGGCCCTCGGCATTCCGCACAACACGCCCGAAGCGGCCGTTGCGGCGCGTAACAAGCACCGCATGCGCGAAATGCTCTCCGCGGCCGGGGAATGGTGTCCGTATTTCGCTCGCTTCGACGTGACGGTCCCCGTCGAGGAAATCGCGCTGGAGCAGCCCTATCCGTGTGTGCTTAAGCCTGTCCTGCTTTCGGGCAGCCGGGGCGTCATCCGGGCCGATTCACCCGCGGAGTTCATAGAGGCCTTTAATCGAATAGGCCGCATGCTCGGCAGGGCGTCGGACAGACCGCCCGACCTGGACCCCGACGCCAACCGCATCATGGTGGAATCCTATATTCCGGGCGCAGAGGTGGCCCTGGAGGGCCTGTTGACCGGCGGCCGCCTGCGTGTGCTCGCGCTTTTCGATAAACCGGATCCGCTGGAAGGCCCCTTTTTCGAAGAGACGATTTACGTGACGCCTTCGCGTTTGCCCGAAGCGACGCAACACATCGTGTCCGAAGCCGTTCAGCGGGCTTCCGCGGCCGTGGGTCTCTCGGAGGGACCCGTCCATGCCGAGCTGCGGGTCCGCCACGGCAGGGCCCGGATGATTGAAATCGCCGGCCGGTCCATCGGGGGCCTGTGCTCGCGGATCCTGGAATACGGACTCGGGGTAAGCCTGGAGGAACTCATCCTGCGTCACGCGCTGGGCGAAGACGTGGACGGTATCAACGGCGGGACGGTGGGTTTCGACAGGGCGGAAACCGGTACGAAGGCCGCGGGCGTGATGATGCTGCCCGTGCCGGAAGGCGGACTGTTCCAGGGATATGACGGCGTGGACGCGGCGAAGAAGGTCCGGGGCGTGGAGGACGTGGTCATCACCGCCAGGGAAGGCGACATGCTGACCCCGTTGCCGGAAGGCGCCAGCTATCCTGGTTTCATCTTTGCGAAAGGGGACGAGCCCGGCCAGGTGGAGCAGGTGCTGCGAAAGGCCCATGGCCGGCTGCACATGCGCGTCAAAACGGTCCTGTCCACGTGAGAGAAAAGGCCTTCTCGGCTTGGCTTCACGGCAATCTGCATGACTCTGGCGCGCGGCAACGGCGGAAGGACCAGGGAAGGCTTTTATGCGCCGTTTCGGGACTTGAGGATTTCAGGACCTGGACAAAACGGAAGGTGAACCACCCGAACCAAAAGAACTAAAAAGGGAGATGAGCACCGTGTCAAAGCACTACGAGCGGGTTATGGAGATCTACCGGGAGGTAAGCGACCTGCGCGGGGCCGCGGCCCTGATGGGGTGGGACCAGGAGACCTATATGCCCCCCAGGGGCGCCGCCACGCGGGGCCGGCAGCTTGCCACCATTTCCGGCTTGATCCATGAGCGGATTACATCCGACGAAATGCGCGGAGCCCTGGGCGAGGCCCGTTCGGAATCCCTGGCACCCGACCAAGAGGTCAACATCCGCGAAATCGCGCGGGACAGCGACCGCGCGGTCAGGATCCCCGTCACCCTGGTCAAGGCGCTGGCGGAAACGAGTTCGGCCGCCATAGGCGTCTGGATCAAGGCCCGGCAGGAAGACGATTTCAAGGCTTTTGCGCCGTGGGTCGCCAGGCTGGTCGACCTCCAGCGCCAGACCGCCGAGGCGGTCGGATACGAAGACGAACCCTACGACGCGCTGCTCGACGAATACGAACCCGGCGCCACTACGAAAGAAACCGCTGCGGTCCTGGATTCGATCCGCGCTCCCCTCGTCGACCTGGTGCAACGCATCGGATCGTCGGGCGTCGAACCCCGTACCGACTTCCTGGAAAGAGACTACACCATCGACGATCAACGGCGCATGGGCGTCATGGCGGCCGAACGCATGGGCTTCGACTTCGAGTCGGGCCGTTTGGACATATCCCCCCATCCGTTCTGCACGCACCTGGGCGTGAACGACGTCCGGATGACGACGCGGTACGCCGAAAACCTGCCCATGCAGTCCTTCTACGGCGTGATCCACGAAGCGGGGCACGGTCTCTACGAACAGGGGCAGGACCCGGCGCACGAGGGCACGCCCCGGGGCGCGTCGGTATCCCTCGGCATCCACGAATCCCAGTCGCGCCTGTGGGAGAACATGGTCGGCCGGAGCCGGGCTTTCTGGCAGTACTTCTACCCCGAATTCGCCGCCGTCTTTCCCGATCAGACCGCGGATGTGAGCGAAGCAGAAATCTATGCCGCGGTGAACGAAGTAAAACCTTCACTCATCCGGGTCGAAGCGGATGAAATCACCTACAACCTGCACATCCTGCTCCGGTTCGAAATAGAGCGCGGCCTGTTCGCGGACGAATACGCGGCCGGCGATCTCCCCGCGGTCTGGAACGAGAAGATGAAAGCGTTCCTCGGTATCGAGCCGCCCGACGACAAGGACGGCGTGCTGCAGGATATCCACTGGTCGCACGGCAGCTTCGGATATTTCCCCACCTATACCCTGGGCAATCTATACGCCGCCCAGTTCTACCGCGCCGCCGAACGCGACATGCCCGGCCTGTCGGACCAGGTCGCCCGCGGAGAGCTGCTGCCGCTGCGGGACTGGCTCAAGGAGAACATCCACCTGCCCGGGATGACCTACCGCGCCGGAGATCTTGTGCGGCACGTGACTGGAGAGCCGCTCACCGCGGACTGTTTCCTGACCTACATCCACGACAAGTACAGCGCGCTCTACAGTCTATGAGAACCGTGGACGATTCCTCCACACCGAAGGTAGCGACACCGCGGGCCGTGGCGATCGGCCTGGCGCTGGCCGTGGTCGTCAACGTTTTTTCACTGACGAGCCACTACCTCCTGGGATATGCCCACCTTACCTTCGCCCACATCGACCTGGCCCTGCTGATTCCCTTCCTCCTGGGCGTCCTCGGCCCCAACATGCTGCTGAAAGCGTACCGCCCCGCATGGGGACTTCGCTCGCGGGAACTGCTGTTCGTCTTTGTCCTGGGCTGGGTCGGCTTCATGGTGCCGACCTGGGGGATGTCCAACTACGTGGTAGGCATCATGGCTACGGCGGAATACTACGCCTCCCCGGAGAACCAGTGGCGCGAACTGTTCTTCCCCTATCTCCCGGACTGGGTGGTCGTCACCAACGAACAGAACGCGAACCGGGACTACTACTGGGGGCTGCCCGAAAACAGGCCGATTCCGTGGGCCGCCTGGATCATCCCCAGTTTCTGGTGGCTGTCCTTCTTCGCCGGGCTCCTGGCGGTCGGGCTATGCTTCGTCATCCTGATGCGCAGGCAGTGGGTGGAGCACGAACGGCTTTCCTATCCCGTCGCGCAGGTACCGGTCGTCCTGACGGAAACGGACGATGCAAGAGAGGCGGTCGTGCCGACGATCATGCGTAACCGCCTGTTCCTCATAGGCGCCGTGGCCACCTTTTCCATCATGCTCTGGAACACCGCGGCTTACTGGACCCAGTGGCTGTCGTTTCCCGTCGACGCCAACACCTTGTTCAACGTCGAACTCGGCCGCGCCTTTCCGGCGCACCCCATCCGCATGAATGTCCTCACCTTCGCCTTCTCCTACTTCATCAACGTGGACATCCTGTTCAGCGTCTGGTTCTTCCAGATCATCAACACGCTGGAGCAGGGCATCCTGGCCCGTGTCGGGATTACCGCCGACTCGGGTACCGCCGTACCGGGCGGCCTGGTGGCGGTTCAGTTCATCGGCGGCATGGTGGCCTTTGCGCTCTGGGGATTCTGGATCGCCCGACGGCACCTGGGGAACGTGTGGCGGCACATCCTGGGAAAGGACACCAGCCTGCGCGACGATGATGAGTTCTTTTCTTACCGGGCCGCGCTGGTAACGGGCGCCTGCGGACTGGCATACATCGTCTGGTGGCTGCACGCGGTGGGCATGTCCTTCCCGGTTATCGTCGTTTTCCTCATCCTGCTGTTCCTCTTCTACTTCGCGCTGTGCCGCGTGATGGCGGAATCGGGCCTGGTCTTCCTGGACCTGCCCATCAACGCTCACCAGTTCACCGTCGCCATGCTGGGATCCGCCTCCCTTTCCCCGCAGAACCTGACGGGTCTCGGCCTGGGAAGCGCCTTCGCCCGCAACTGGAAGACCTTCACGATGATCACACCTTCCCACGTCGCGCGGCTGCAGTCCGTACTGGGCATGTCGGGGCGCATGCTCTTCTTCTGGTCCGCCGTCACTTTCGCCGTCAGCGCGGTCACGGCCATCGGTTACTCGGCCTATACCGGGTACCGGATGGGCGGCGCGGCGAACTACTACGCCAACGTCGCGGGCGACCCCGGTTTCTACGACCTGATCGTCACCTGGATGAAAAACAGCACCACGATTTCGGGGGCGGAAGTGTTCTTCCTGGTCGCCGGCATGCTGATGGTCACGGGGATGACCCTGGCCCGGTACTACTTCAGCTGGTGGCCCATATCGCCGATCGGCTTCGTCGTGGCCGCCGGAGGGCCGGCCCGTCACGCCTTCTTTCCCGTCTTCCTCGCCTGGCTGTTGAAGACGATCCTGATCCGGATCGGCGGCGTACGCCTCTATCACGCCGTTCAGCCCCTGATGATCGGCATCATGGTCGGTTACGTTCTCGGTGCGGCCATTGCGGTCCTGGCGGATTTCTGGTATTTTCGTGGGTCCATACATGAACTGCAATTCTTCTGATGGATATCCGGGGATGTCCGTTGCTCCGGGGGTCATGTCGCGTTATGGACACCACGTTTAAGAAGACACGGCCTGATGTTTCGCGGCCGTTCGAGAGAAAGCCGTTTCCTCGTACACCCCTTCTCCGACTGGAGGCCCGCGTGACTTCGAAAGAGATACACGGCGTCCTCGAGGCACTGGGCGATCCCGCTATCGCCGCACATTCGCAGCGATTCTTCAAGACCGGTCCGGGAGAATACGGCGAAGGAGACCGTTTCCTCGGAATCCGGATTCCCGTGATACGCGCGCAGGTGCGCAGATACCGCGATCTCTCCATGCGCGAGACCCTGCGCCTGCTCGCGTCTCCCTATCATGAAGCACGCATGTTTTCGCTTCTGTTGCTGGTCATGAAATTCGACAAATGCAAAGAGCGGGAGAGAAGGGCGGTCTACGAAGCGTATCTCGGCCATACGGCCTTCATCAACAACTGGGACCTCGTCGACTGCTCCGCCCATCCCATTCTGGGCGGCTATCTGGACGCGCGGGACAGAACACCGCTCTACCTACTGGCGGACTCGGAGTCGATATGGGAACGCAGAATGGCCATCATGGCCTGTCTGCATTTCATCAGGCAGCACGACTTTGCCGACGCGCTGAAACTGTCCGAGCGCCTGCTGAACGACGGGGAAGATCTGATCCAGAAAGCCGTGGGCTGGATGCTCAGAGAGATCGGAAAGCGGGACCTGCCCGTTGAACAGACGTTTCTGAAGACCCGTTACCGGCAGATGCCCCGCACGATGCTGCGCTACGCGATAGAGCGATTCCCGGAGGAGGAAAGAGGCAGATACCTGCGGGGCGAGGTATAGACTTGCATACCCCGGAGATGCGTATGGACCGCGTGGAGCGGACCGCCTGGCCTCCGCGTTGGTCGCCGAGTGCGCAGATTCCAGCCCAGATGCGTATGGACCCGGCTGAGCAGGCCGCATGGCCGCCAC
Source organism: Gemmatimonadota bacterium (assembly GCA_026706345.1). Classification (NCBI taxonomy): domain Bacteria; kingdom Pseudomonadati; phylum Gemmatimonadota; species Gemmatimonadota bacterium. Next base: position 171,632 of record JAPOYX010000198.1, read on the forward strand.
GACGCCCGGGATTCCCGGTGGAGATCACGAATGAGTGAGCAGGCCATCCAGAGAGTCAACGCGTGGGTCGGCGGCGGCGTCCTTTCCCGGACGGCAGGCGAGGCCATCGTGCGGTGGCTGACGGAGGCGGACTTCGCGGCGTTCGAAGCGGATATCCGAGCCCTGGTCGAAGCGGGGGACACCCATGAGCTGGAAGACGCCTTCGGTTCGAACATCACCTTCGGAACGGGCGGCCTCCGCGGCAGAATGGGTCCGGGACCGAACCGGTTCAACGCCCGGACCGTGGGCGTGGCCGCGCAGGGGCTGGCCCGGTACGTCTCCGGGGCGCAGGAGGGTGGTGATGGGCAAGGCAGCAAGGACAACGGGCATGGAGCGGCGGACCGACATGGCCTCGGCGATGGTCCCGACAGCAATGGGAAAGGTGGTGAGGACCAACGCGGCTTCGGCGACGCGGGCGGCGTCGTCGTGGCGTGGGATACCCGGTACAACTCGGAAGCGTTCGCGAAAGAGGCGGCCCGGGTGCTCGCCGCCAACGGCATACCGGTACTGATCTTCGACGGCTATCGCTCAACCCCCGGACTTTCTTTCGCCGTACGTGACCTTCGGGCGGCGGCGGGCGTGATGATCAGCGCCAGCCACAACCCGCCCGGCGATAACGGATTCAAGGTGTACGGTCCCGACGGCGGCCAGATCGTGGCGCCCCGCGACGCGCGAATCACCGCGGAAATGCGGCGTGTTGACAAGATTATGCGTATCGAATATGAAGATGGCGTGCGGCGAGGCCAGATCCGGACGATCGACCCGGCGATGGACGACCGATACATCCGCATCCTCGGGGACCTGTCCCTGTCCGGCGACCGGGACGTGCGCATCGTTTATACCCCCCTGCACGGCGTGGGCATGACCTCGGTGGCCGCTGCGCTGGAAAAACTGGGCTACCGGGACGTGCACTACGTAGCCGAGCAGGTCGAGCCCGACGGTGCGTTTCCCACGCTCGCCGGCGGCATCGCGAATCCGGAAAGACCGGAGGCGTTCCTCCTCGGCATACGGAAGGCCGCGGAAACCGGCGCGGACCTCGTCCTGGCCAGCGACCCCGATGCCGACCGCGTGGGGTGCGCGCTTCCGCTGCCCGAGCGGGGATGGTCGGCCCCCCCGGACGCCCTTGCGCTCAACGGTCACCAGATCGGCGCCCTCCTTTGCCACTATATACTGAGCCGGAAACACGCGGCGGGCACGCTGCCCGGGCGGGGACTGTTCTGCAAGACCGCGGTAACGTCGGACCTGCCCGCGCTCATCGCCCGGTCCTACGGCCTGGAGGTCGTGGACAACCTCCCCGTCGGGTTCAAGCACGTCGGCGCGGCGATTGAAAACATGCCGCCGGACATGACCTACGTGTTCGGGACCGAGGAGAGCCACGGGTACCTGGCGGACGCGCGGATACGGGACAAGGAGGCCGCCACCGGCGTCCTGCTCGCCGAGTATGCCGCCCTGGTGAAAAAAGAAGATCGCACCCTGCGCGACGAACTGGACGACATCTACCGAACGTACGGGTATTTCAGGGAAGCTCAGCAGTCGGTCGCCCTTCCGGGTGCGGAAGGCACGCGCAGGATCGAGGACATCATGGGAGAGCTGCGCGCGTCGCCGCCGAGGCGGATAGGCGGGCGCGCAGTATGCCGCGTGATCGACCGGCAGAGCGGCCAGGCGCTGGATCTTCGTCCGCGGACCACTGCCCGGGTCGGTGGCGATCGGGTGAACATCCTGATCTTCACACTCTCGGAGGCCGGCCACACGCGGGTCATCGTGCGCCCGTCGGGCACCGAACCCACGATGAAGTGCTACATTTCCGCTTCGACCGTCGACATGCCCGGAACCCGGGAGTCGATCGACAGCCTGGCGGAATCCATGCTCGCTGACATGATCGATCTGTGCGATAGAATGTAGGGTACTGCATACCGTATAGAGACCCGGGCAACCCGGTCAGAACCGATACAACAGGCGGGGCTACCAACCCTCCAGAGAGGACAATCCCCATGCGCATCATCGACTCCGGCATCATCAGCCGAAGCGTGCCCGGCACCGACCGCGCCACCCTCACCTTCCCCGCCGTGCTCTGCAAGGCCGACGGGACGCTGATCGCCACCTGGCACAGCGGTTTGACAAAGGACTGCGCGGACGAAGTGATAGAGGTCAGCCGTTCCTCCGATTTCGGCAGAACCTGGAGCACCCCCGGACGGCCCTTCGAATCCCCGGCCCTCCACGGCGTTCGGGGATCGGTCAAGATCGTCTACCTCACGGAACGGTCTCCGGGAAGGCTCATGGCAGCGGCCATGTGGATCGACCGCGAGACCTACCCGGATGCCCCGGGGCTCTTCAACCCGGAGACCGAGGGATGCGTGCCCATGTACATCCTCCTGGCGGATTCGGAGGACAGCGGGGAGACCTGGTCGTCCTGGCGCGAAGTGCCCATGCCGGAGGTGATCGGGCCGGCGAGCCTGACCAATCCCGTCATGCAGTTGCCGGACGGCACCCTGGTCATGACCATCGAAAGCAACAAGCACTACCTCGACACGTCGAGATGGTACCAGCGGGTAGTCGCTTTTCACTCCACGGACGGGGGAAGGACCTGGGGCGAGCCGGCGATTATCGGGTTCGACCCGACAGGCCGTATCTTCAACTGGGACCTGCGGTCGGCCGTGTCACCGGACGGCAGAATCGGCGCCTTCGCGTGGACGTACAACACCGAAACGGAATCCTACCTCAACATCCACCGCCGCGTAAGTTCCGACGGCGGACGGACCTGGTCGGATCCGGAGGACATCGGCGTTACCGACCAGGCGGCCCATCCCGCCGTTCTGCCCGACGGGCGTGTCGTCCTGCCCTGGGTGGACCGCTTCCAGGACCAATCCATCAAGGCCCGCGTCGCGCCGTCCATCGACGGGACGTTCGATCCGGAATCCGAGGTGACCCTGTACGCCCACGAGGCGCCGGCAGACGATCCCAAAGGCGCACTGGGCTTCTCGGTGTGGTCCTTCGGCCTGCCCTACTCGGAAGCCCTGTCCGACGGTTCGGTCATGGTGGTTTACTACGCGGGAACCGAGACCGCCATGGACGTCCACTGGACCAGGCTGGCGCCCTGAGGCCTTTCTGATTCGTGGAGCTACGCGGAAGCACCGAACCATGATCGGACACTACCTCCACACCGCCTGGCGGAACATCCTCAAGTCCCGGTCCCACGCCGCGATCAACGTCATCGGCTTCGCCATCGGCATGGCCTGCTGCCTGGTCATCCTGCTCCACATCCGCGACGAACTGAGCTACGACCGGCACAACGCGCGCGGGGACCGTATCTACCGGGTGGTGACGGATCGCACGGCGCGCACGCCCGGCGCGCTGGGCGGATTCATCAGGACTCAGCTGCCGGAAGCGGAGGAAGTGCTGCGCCTGAGGGCGACGATCGGCACCTGGTTGTTCACGACCGAGGACAAGCAGTTCTACGAGCAGGGGGTATACTGGGCCGACGGCAACCTTTTCGACGTGTTCGACGTGACGCTCGTCCAGGGCAATCCCGCCACCGCGCTCACGGCGCCGAATACCATGGTCATCAGCGCGTCCATGGCCCGCAAGTATTTTGGGAACGCCGATCCGGTCGGCAAGGTGATCACCGGGGATCATCAGTTTGCCTTCACCATCACCGCTGTCATGGAAGATCCTCCGGTCTACGCCCATTATCATCCGGATTTCTATATTTCCATCGCGACCACATCGGGGAGGGGCGATCCGCTCCGGCTACTGAGTAATTGGGCGAGCAGCGAGTACTACACCTACCTGCTGCTGGCGCCCGGAACACCTCCGGACGAAGTGGGCGGCCTGCTGCGGCGACGTCTGGAGGAACGGCTGGACACCGACACCCGCATGGTCGCGTTCACTCATACCTATACGCTGCAACCCCTTTTCGACATCCACCTCTATTCCCACCTGGAATACGAGATGGAGACGAATGGAGACGTGTCCTTCATCCGGATGATGGTCGCGATCTCGGTCTTCATTCTCCTGATCGCCTGCATGAACTTCACCAACCTCGCCACCGTCCGTTCCATGGGCAGGGCCAGGGAAATCGGCATGCGCAAGGTCGCCGGTGCGACCAGGGGGCAGATCGTTCGTCAGTTCCTGGGCGAAACCATGCTCATCAGTCTCCTGGCCTTCCTGGCCGCCCTCGGTATCGTCTCGATCATCCTTCCCCTTTTTCGCACGCTGACGGACCACCTGCTGGCCATGCCATCACTGGAGCCGTGGTCCATACTCGGCGGCGCCGGCATTATAGTCGGGGTCGGCATTGTTGCCGGAAGCTGTCCGGCCCTGGTACTGTCCCGGATCAGTCCCGCCGCGATCTTCCGGACCGCGTCCGACACCGGCGCGTCCTTCCTTCGCAAAGCACTGGTGGCCGTCCAGTTTTCTATCGCCATTTTGATGATGATCGGAACCGCGGTCGTTTATCAGCAACTCGAGTTCATGCGGGACAAATACCTGGGATTCGAGAAGGAACACGTTGTGATCATGCCGCATCTCCAGGGCATGAACTTCGGTATGATCATGGGACGATTCCCCGAACATGCGGATGTGGTGAGCGTAACCGGGGCGAACTACGTGCCCGGACGCACTACGGGACGAGGCACGCTGCCGATCTTTCCGGTGCGAAGCGTCGATCGGCCCGCGGAGCCTCCTGTAACCACGCAGATGCTGATCACGACCGGTGGATACGTGCGCACCCTCGGCCTGAAGTTGCTTGCGGGGCGGGATGTTTCTTTCGAACGGGATTTCAAGGAGGTAGAACAGTCGGATGGCAGCACGACCTACACGTCGGTCGGATGTCTGCTCAACGCGGAGGCCGCCGGCCGCCTGGGATGGACGAATCCGGTGGAAGCACTGGACCGGTTCGTCCAGGTGGCGGACCGGCAGATGAGGGTCGTCGGCGTGGTCGAGGACTTCCACCTCAGAACATTGCACGACCAGATCGAACCGTTGCTAATTGCCTTTGGTGGCGCCGGTGTGTTCGCCATTCGGTTCGTTCCCGGCGATCCGCAGAACACCCTGCGGGACCTGGAAGCCATGTGGAAGGCATCCACTCCGCACATACCCTTCACCTACTCATTCCTCGACGAAGACGTGGAACGGCTCTATCGCTCGGACCGGTTGCTGGGCCGGCTCGTTACCATGTTGGCCGGGCTGGCGGTCTTCACCGCGTGCCTCGGGCTGTTCGGGCTGGCGGTCTTTACGGCAAAACAGCGAACGAGAGAGGTCGGAATTCGAAAGACGCTGGGCGCATCGACACGTCAACTCGTCCTGCTGCTCTCCCGGGAGTACACCATCCTCGCGGTGATCGCCAATGCGATCGCCTGGCCGGTGGCCTACCTCGTCATGCAGCAGTGGCTGAGGGAGTACGCTTACCACACTGAGATCTCGGCGCTGCTGTTCCCAGCGGCCGGCCTGCTCGGACTGCTGATCGCATGGATAACGGTGAGTTCCCAGACGCTTCGAGCCGCTGCCATGAATCCGGTCGATTCGCTCCGCCGCGAACAATAGATGATGTTACCCCGTTTTTGTGGACAGTTTATCATTGGGGTTCAGGCCGATTTCTTGAAGCTCCTTTCGAAGTTTAAGGGGGAGAGATACCCAAGGAAGCGTGTCTTCTCCGGGTGTTGTAGAAGCCCTCGATGTATTGGAACAGGGCGAGTCTGGCTTCGGCCTGTGTAGCAAAGCGCCTGCGAGAAGCGCATTCTCCCTAAATGGATCATGCGTCCGTAGGCGTCGTAGACGGTAGCGGTGTTTATACCCTTCTCGTCGTCGACGGTCATGTAGGATCGGCCGTGTCCGGACTCGGCGCCCCAGTATCCGTAGCGGGTGTCGACGGCGGTGGCGGCGGTGTGTCCGGGGGGTATGACGCGGGAGACCCGCAGGAGAGGATCGTCGTCGTAGGTGGTCGTGGTGATCCGGCTGCCCGCGGCGGCGTCCGTCAGACCGCTATAGGTGTATGAAGGCGGCTGGTACACCGGTCCGAGCAGTTTTTCAGACTTGCCCGCCCGGTTGTACATCGTCTGGGTGACGACGTCGTTTGCGCCGGCCCGCGCGCGGGTCTGTATCGGGCGCGCCAGGCCGTCGAAGGAGCTGGAAAGAACCTCTGCCGGTCCTACGTAGAGGCCAGCCAGGTATCCGTTTCCGGTCTCGCCCTCGGCTTTGAACGTGGGCGTCCATCCTGAGGGCACGGCCACCGAGGCCGATGCTCCCTTGAACCGGGTATCCCGGTGGCCGTAGAGCCATGCGTTCACCTTGCCGGTGGGAACGAGCTCCATCTCGACGCGGGCCCAGGGCCGGTTCCGGTGCAGCCCTTAATCACGGCAGCGGAGGACGTCAGGACACAGGCCAGAACTGTAGATTGACTGGTTGTCCCCTTGGGGTGCGTTACACCCTACTTTGTTGACAAATACTTAGTTTGATACAAAGTTACACCTGGATCGCCAATGTCGTCAGAGTACCAGGCAAATTCTGTCACAAACGACTTCTGAGGAAAAAGATACTGTGCTCTTTGCTTCCAGGTTTCGCATAGAGTCTTCCCCAGAAACTCCCAAATCTCGTCCTCACAATCATGCTCGCCCGTACCCACCATATATTGCAGGTAACATAGGTTTATATGCCCTTCAACGTGTTTGGCTCCATAATTGGTTATAACCTCATCGAAATACTCTCGGTCGTAGTTCGTTGCAAGTAACACAAAACCGTCTACTTCTATCAGGTCTGGCCAGAACAACTTAGAGTACATCAAGGCCAGTTCCGGTCCTCTGTCATCGAAGTAAAGGAAGTCCACTGCATCCTCAATGTCATTCTTTGAATCTCGAAACAACTTCAAGATATTCGGATCAAAGCTTACCATCGCTAATACCCCCTTGGAATGCCATCGGGCCTCGCTGGTCTTGAATATCTGGGCGACGGCCGGGGTGTCCCGGTCTGGTCTGGGTTCATATGTAAGCTCTCACCAGTTACACAAAATCCATCACATAACCCAATTACTCAATTCTCCCGATTTCGGTTTTAAGATCCGATATTAGCTGTTGGACGGACGTGTTGACGCTTCCTACCTTAGGAACCCAAAAAACACCAGGGAGTATTCCATCTGAATCGAGTTTCGGAAGAAGATCATGAATAAACTCGTTCAACGATATCGACTCTGGATGGTAGTCTTCCCATTCTTCTCTCGCAACGACTCGAGCGAATTCCTTAGCTGGCCAAAGAGGGAAAACCGTTCTGCCCTGAGGAGTTTCCGTTAAGGCCCACCCTTTAAAATACAACCCCCATACAGTTTCCCAGTCGGCGACCTTTTTGACGAAGTAGGAATACCTCTTTGGTGGGTCTAACAGCATAACAGATCTTAGTTGTCTGTCATTTATAACGGGGTCCATGGTTATTCCTCCACAATAGGACGTTCTTTGTTCCTGCGTCCGTAATCGTCGTATCTGTGCTGAGTCCTGTGGTCGGCTTGATTTTGCAGGTTGGAATGTTCGTAGTTATACCCCTTTGCTGCCTCTCTTCCCCGTTCGTGAGCGAGTTCTTTTCCGGGAGGATTTCTTATAGTCTGTCGGTTACCTGTAGAAATATGGCGTTGTTCGTTCCTGATCCATCCTCTGTCAGAACTTGAAGTCTTAAGATCCCCACCTATCTCCCTCAGTCGATTCTGTCTTCCGCTTCTTCCTTTGTTACTAAATCCCAGCGATTTGCTAACAGCTTTAGCCTGATCTCCTAACCCCGTTGCGAGATCGATTACTGCAAATACATCATTGGCATCCCAAACGCCGTCGGAAATGGTCGAGACGTTGTCCACGAAATCTACTATCTCATCTGTCCCAATATCCTTCCATGTATCCTTCTTGAATAGCGATTTGCCTCTCTTGGCAGCGTCGTACGCTCGGCTGGCAACCTTAAAACCTCTAGTGAGGATGTTCCAGGCAAGCCGCCCATCCGGATCCACATATTTCAGCGGATTATTGGCGGCATAGACATAGGGACTGATCCCCGGATACTCGTC
>JAPOYX010000199.1 GCA_026706345.1 Gemmatimonadota bacterium
TAGTATATTTAAATTATTATAAAATAATATAGTTCTAATCGTATTATATTAAATTTCGAAAAACGAGCAAAAATACACCCTTGCGATACGCGTTAAAATCCTGTTCACCGTACCCTCTTGATGTCCCGTATGGCTCCGTAGGGAACCCCGGTTATCCCCACCATTTCTTCGGCTCTGCGCACCGTTTCCGCGACCTCGTCTTTCACATCCTCCGGATAGTATACCTGTCCGTCCCGCACGGTAAGGTGGGGGGTGATCATGCTGGGTCCGGTTTCCTGCCGACCGTGGGCGTCGGTAAACGTATAATGGCCTTCTTCAACGCTGAAAACGGCGATATCGGCGACGCTTCCTGCCTTCAGCGTTCCGATTTCGCCTGATCGGTTCAGGACATTCGCGGGATTGACCGTCGTCTGTCGGACGATCTCCTCGAAATCCAGGCCCATGTTCAGCAGTTTCGACGCCGTTTCGGGGAGGCTGTGCACTGGGGACCTCAGGCTGTAGACGTGCAGGTCCGTACTGATCACGTCGGACAGAAAACCCAGTTCGACGGCCCGTTTCGCAATCCCGTAATGAAAGCTTCCGGCGCCGTGGCCCAGGTCGAAGAACACGCCGCGTTTTCTTGCGTCGTATACCTCCGGGATCACCCGGTCGTCGTCACCGATGATATGATCTCCCTTGCCCTGGTAGCAATGAGTCACGATGTCTCCCGGGCGAAGCAGTTCCAGGATACTCGGAAGTGCGACGCCCTTGTCTATATGCACCATGACCCGCGTATCCACCATTTCGGCGGCTTCGATGGCCCGCCTGAGCGGTTCCACGCCGTGGCTTCCCACCTGGAAGGCCCCCTGCCGGACCTTCACGCCAACGCAGTGTTCCGGCCACATCGAAATGACCCGGGCCGTGTGCTCGGGATCGGCGTTTTTTATGTCCTCCATCTCGCCGCGCATGGAGTTCAGGAGTCCGATGCTGCTGATATGGACGAAGGTGAGCACTTCGGTCCGGGACGGCTCGATGATGTACTCGAGAAAACCACGCAGGTTGGTCCATCCCGGGCTCCCGGCGTCCACGATGGTCGTTACCCCGGTGGCCAGGCAGAGTGCGTCGGCCTTGATACCGAAGGTCGTAGCGCCGGCATACACATGAGCGTGAAGATCGATCCAGCCCGGAGTCAGATACTTGCCCGATACGTCGATGGTCGTACGCGCGTCGGCTTCGAGATGATCGGAAACCGCCGCTATTTTCCCGTTTCTGATCCCTATGTCGCCCTTTTCATTCTTCTGTTGGGACGGATCTACGATCGTCGCACCCGACAGAACCAGGTCGAAAGCCATGAACACTCCCGAAATTGAGACTAAATGGACGTCTTGATCGTGATGCCCTTCAGAACCCAAGTTGTTGACATTTGCAAAGTATAATCATATCGTTTTGTCGCATCAATGGACTTAACCTGGTCCAGCCACCTTGAGGACTCGCGCCATGGCGACCGGTCTGACCAAACACCAGATCAATCAGTATCTCGAAGACGGTTTTCTGCCGATCGAAAGGCTGTTCGACCCCGCTTCACTCGATCCCTTGATCTCGGAATTGGACGACGTGGTCGATGCATGGGCGGAGCGGTACCACGCGGAAGGCAGGCTGGCGGAACGGTTTGCGGACGAGCCCTTCGAACGGAGATTATATCTGATCCATGAGGCCATGGACGGCCAGTGCAGGGAATTGCTAGAAGCCGTTCTGGGAAAACGGAAGACTGCGGGCATGTTTCACGTCATGACCCAGCCCGAGATTCTCGACGTCGTCGAATCCCTCATCGGCCCGGAGATCCTCGTCCATCCCCAGTTCAACTCCCGGGCCAAGCTTCCGGACAAGACCTCCGTCGTGGACTGGCACCAGGATATCGGTTTCCTGGATCCGGACGTGATGCAGACCTTCATGGTCAATTTCTGGCTGCCTCTGGTGGATACGGACGAACACAACGGCTGCCTGGAGGCCATCCGGGGCAGTCACCGCAGCGAACGCCTGCCGTTCGATGATTCACCCGAAAACATCGTTCCGGACGCCCTGCCCGCCGGCGAGCGGGTATCCTGCCCCATTCCCAGGGGTGGGGTACTCCTTTTGCAGCACACCACGGTGCACCGTTCCGCGCCGAATTTCTCGGATCACATCCGATGGAGCCTGGATATCCGGTACAGCGACTGGCGGAAGCCCACGGGAAGGGACGATGTTCCGGGCTTTGTCGCCCGCAGCCGGTCGCATCCGGAAAAGATCGCAACCGGACACGAGGAATGGCAGCGGCTGTTCGAACCGGCGTGATGCATGGTTGAGCCGGTGACATAGCTCCCTCACCCGTATCCCCGGTGAATGCATGACGAATGCCGCGTGCGTACCCGGCTTGCGTGTTGATCGGCTTCTGGTCGACTGGACTGAAAATCCATGAACAACGGTACGACAGACCATCAGTCCGGCATCCGTTACGAAGCGGACGAAAGATCTCCGTTCCTCCTTGCGATCGGCCTGGGACTCCAGTTCGCGCTGCTCACTGTCGGAAGCGTGTTTCTGAAAGTGGCCATCGTCAGCCGCGCCGGAGGCGCCGGCGAAGCCTACCTTGCCTGGGCGGTTTTCGCCGCCGCGGTGATCACTGGAACGACCACGATAATACAGGTGTTGCGCGTCGGACGCGTTGGAGCGGGCTACGTGCTCCTGATGGGCACATCGGGCAGTTTCATCGCGATCTGCATTTCGGCGCTCCTGGAGGGCGGTCCCGCGCTGATGGCAACCCTCATCATCGTCTCCTCGCTCTTCCAATTCCTGCTTTCCGTCCGGCTTTCCCTGCTCCGCAGGATCCTGACTCCGGTAGTCACCGGTACAGTCATCATGCTGATCCCGGTCTCGATCACGCCCGTCGTCTTCAGGATGCTGGGAGATATTCCCGACGGGTATCCGTCGTCATCTGCTCCATTCATGGTACTGACTACCCTGCTGGTCACCATAGTCATCGCATTGAAAGCGAAGTCATCGCTGCGGTTATGGGCGCCCGTGATCGGTATGGTCACGGGATCCATCGTTGGCGGATACTACGGCCTGTACGACACGAGCCGCGTAATCGCCGCCCCTGGATCGGACTGCCGGACGGCCACTGGCCGGGCGTCGATCTCTCGTTCGGCACTGCCTTCTGGGCGTTGCTGCCCGCTTTTCTGTGCGTAACGCTGGTGGATGCCGTGGATACGATAGGTGACTCGGTCGCAATCCAGCGTATATCGTGGCGCCGGCCCCGGGCCGTGGATTATCGGGCGGTGCAGGGCGCCCTGGCCGCGGACGGCACGGGCAATATCCTTTCCGGTCTGCTGGGCACGATACCCAACACCACCTACTCCTCGAGCATCGCGGTGACGGAACTGACCGGCGTAGCCTCCCGTATGGTAGGGCTCATCGTGGGGGTGGTCTACATCCTGGTCGCGTTTGTTCCGAAAGTTCCGGCGGTGGTCCTCGCCATACCGAATCCGGTTGTCGGAAGTTTTCTGCTCGTGCTGCTTGCCATTCTCTTTCTCATTGGCATGAAGCTGGTCGTACAGGATGGGATCGACTACCGAAACGGGCTTGTCGTCGGGGTTGGCTTCTGGATCGGTGTCGGTTTTCAGAACGACGCGATTTTTCCCGCGCTGGTCGCCGACTTCGCGGGCGGCTTCCTGCGGAACGGAATGACGTCAGGCGGGCTGGCGGCGATCCTCATGACGCTGTTTCTGGAAATGGCCTCTCCCCGTCGATACCGGATGGAGACGGACTTCGAACTCTCGGCGCTGTCGAAGATTCGGAAGTTCCTGGAAGCGTTCGCCACCCGGCAAGGCTGGGATAAGGAGACGGCTGACCGGCTCGTGGCCGCCAGCGAAGAAACGATGTTGACGCTGAATCCGGGTCGCGGAGACGCCAGCCAGCGACGGCGCCTGCTTCTGGTCGCTCGCCGGGAAGGCGCGGGCGCGGTCCTCGAACTGGTCGTCGCTACCGGCGAAGGCAACCTCCAGGACAGGATCGAACTGCTTGGAGACGAAAGAGCCGTGGAGACGCCCGAAGAAATGGAGGTATCTCTTCGCCTTTTAAGGCACTTCGCGACTTCGGTGCATCACCAGCAATACCACGATACGGATATCATCACCCTCCAGGTCGAGGTCCGGCAGCCGAAACCTGTCGCACCACGTCCATAGCGAGTCTATCGGCATACTCGGTGTTCTTCACTGGAATGCCTTGACCCGCAGTCACATGCCTTTATTTTCTTTCCTTCGAGGATGCCTCACTCCTCGGTCGACAGACGAATTTGTATCGCTGCAACAAAGCTGTAGCGCTGGATCTTAACGGGAGCCTGGCATGAACACGGATGTTACAGATCGCCAGTCAGGAGTCCGCTACGAAGCGGACGAACGCCCACCGGTTCTCCTGGCCATCGGGCTCGGACTCCAGATCGCCCTGCTTACGGTCGGGGGCGTTGTCCTGACCGTGGCCATCGTGAGCCGGGCCGGGGGCGCGAGCGAATCCTTCCTGACCTGGGGGGTGTTCGCCGCGGCGGCGGTCAGCGGCACGACCACGGTCATTCAGGCGCTGCGAATCGGCCGCATCGGCGCGGGCTACGTACTCATGATGGGTACTTCGGGCAGTTTTATCGCGATCTGCATTGGGGCGCTCGCGCAAGGTGGGCCCGCACTGATGGCGACGCTCATCATCATCTCCTCGCTTTTCCAGTTCCTGCTGTCCGCCCGCCTTTCCCTCCTTCGCAGAATACTGACGCCGGCGGTCTCCGGGACGGTCATCATGCTGATTTCGGTCACGGTGATGCCCATCGCGTTTGCCATGCTGAACAGGGTACCCGAAGGCATGCCGTCCTCGTCCGCGGCAGCCACGGCCTTGGCCACCGTGCTGTTCACCCTCGGCATCGCATTGAAGGCGAAGTCGTCGCTGCGCCTCTGGGCGCCCGTAATCGGTGTCGCCGCGGGATCCATCGTGGGCGGATACTTCGGTCTGTACGATGCCGGACGCGTAGCTGCCGCTTCCTGGCTGGGTCTTCCGGACGGGAGCTGGCCGGGCATCGATCTCTCTTTCGGCCCCGCCTTCTGGGCGCTGCTTCCCGCTTTCATGTTCGTAACGCTGGTCGGCGCCGTGGAAACGATCGGCGACTCGGTCGCGATTCAGCGCGTTTCGTGGCGCAGACCCCGGGCGGTAGATTACCGGGCCGTGCAGGGCGCGGTAGCCGCGGACGGCCTGGGCAACCTCCTGTCCGGTCTTATGGGCACGGTGCCCAATACGACCTATTCCTCGAGCATCGCGGTGACCGAGTTGACCGGCGTGGCTTCCCGCATGGTCGGGGTGGTCGTGGGGCTGGCCTTTGTCCTGGTCGCGTTTATCCCAAAGTTCCTGGCGGTTGTCCTCGCCATACCGGACCCCGTTGCCGGCGGATTTCTGATCGTGCTGCTTTCCATGCTTTTCGTCATCGGCATGAAACTGGTTTTGCAGGATGGGATCGACTACCGCAAGGGGCTGGTCGTGGGCGTAGGATTCTGGATCGGCGTCGGTTTTCAGAATGACGCGATCTTTCCAGCGATGCTCTCCGACTTCGCGGGCGGTCTCCTGCGGAACGGTATGACGGCCGGTGGCCTGACTGCGATACTCATGACGCTTTTTCTGGAGATTACTTCTCTCCGCCGTCACCGGATGGAGTCGGACTTCGATCTTGCGGCGCTGCCAAAGATCCGTGAATTTCTTGAAGGATTCGCCTCCCGCCAGGGATGGGACAAGAAGACGGCGGACCGGCTCATGGCCGCGAGCGAAGAAACGCTGCTAACGCTGATTCCGCGGGACGGCGAGACCGGCCAGCCCCGGCGGCTGCTCCTGGTCGCGCACAGGGAGGGCGACAGCGCGGTCCTCGAACTGGTGGCAGCGACCGGCGAGGGAAACCTGCAGGACAGAATCGAACTGCTCGGAGACGAGAGAGCAGTGGAGACGCCGGAGGAAATGGAGGTTTCGCTGCGCCTGCTGAGGCACTTCGCGTCCTCCGTACATCACCAGCAATACCACGATACCGATATCATCACCCTTCAGGTAGACGTACGGCCACCGATTGCCGACGCATCATAACCCGAAGCGTCGCTCCGGTCAGGCGGACGAAACCACGTCCGCCCCAGCCCCCGCTCCTGCCACGATCACCTCTGGCTTTATGGACTTGAACGGGCTGTCTTTCGAAGACTGGCAGTGCGTTGAAGCGTAGTGGTACTGGAGCGCCCTTCGGCGCCGGTCGGTCGTATTCGGCGGGGTGTAGTGGTAGGTCTCGCCGTGAAAGACGAGGGCGTCTCCGGTTTTCATGACACAGGCGACCGCGTCATCCGCCGTGGGCGCCGAAGACAACCCGTAGTCGTCCGCCACGCCCCCGTGCTCCCCGATACCTGCGCGGTGCGACCCTGGAATGACGTGCATGCATCCGTTATCCACGTCCGCGTCGTCAAGCGCGATCCAGAACCCGAAGACGTCGTTCGGTTCCAGGCGAAAGTAGGCGTTGTCCTGGTGCCAGACCTTCTGACCGCCGAACCTGGGCGGTTTCATCAGGAGCATGCTTTGAAACAGGGTGACGTCCGGTCCGAGCAGTTCGACGGCGATACCCACCATTCCCGAATGGTGGGCCAGGGAGCGGAACAGTTCGCTGTGGCGGGCCATCCGGAAGAGTTTCCTCACGCCCAGTTCCAGTCGTTCGGGTTTTACCGTTCCCCGTCTCACGGCGGGTTCGATCTGTACCAGTTCTTCCGGAACGTCCGGATACCGGTCCACGATCGCGGTGATCTCGCGTCGTATGGATTCGACCTCACCGGTTGATAGAAACTCCTCCGCGATGAAGTAGCCGTCCCGGTCAAAGGCGGTTTTCTGTTCTACTGACAACAAGGTCTCGGTTGCCATGGATCAATCCTTCCAGTTGAACACGACACCCATCATGTTCTTTTCACGTCGAAAGATCATCTCGTAGGCTTCATTAATCTCGGAATAGTGCATCCGGTGGGTCACGAGACGCTTCGGCTCCAGCTTGCCCTCGCGCATCAGGTCCAGCGTGAAGCGGCACATGGTGCTCCAGTTCCTCCGGTCGCCCTGTTCGGACGGGAACAGGTAACCGGTCCGCCCGTTGACGGCGATCAGGGAAATTCCCTTGAAATAGAACCATTCCATGTCCAGCGGGTTGAAGTCGAGCGGCGGTTCTCCCCGGCCGGGCAGGGCCACGATGCCGACCCGTCCGTTGTCGCGCACGATTTGACACGACGTGCGCAGGGCGGGCCAGGGATTGGCCGTGAGAATGACCAGGTCGACGCCCTCGCCGTGGGTGAAGTCGTCCAGTTTTTCATTCAGGTCCGGATCGTTGTACATGAAAGTCGCGTCGGCCCCCATGCGTTCGGCCATTTCCATGCGGACCGGGCTGTTCGCGATACCTATCGTCCGCGCGCCGAGGCAGGGTCCGAGTCCGACGGCGCCGAGGCCGAGGACGCCCAGGCCCACGACGGCCACGTTTTCGCCGGGCTGGAATTGCGACTTGTAGTAGCACATGGCGCTCAGCGTGTACAGGTGGCCGTACACGGCGTCCTCGTCATGCACGCCGTCGGGGACTTTTACGAGCACCTCGTCGTCCCCGGCAATGAATTCGGACTGGTGAGGGTACCGGGATATGACCCGGTCGCCCACGGAGAATTCCGTGACCGCCTCTCCCACGCCGCGGACGACCCCGAGGTTGCTGTCCCCGACCCAGCGCGGAAAATCGGGTGCACCGGGAACCTGCTCGGCCCCCTCGTAATTGCCCCGGTCCGTGCCGATCTTAAGCGCCGAAACAACCGTTTCGACCCAGAGGTCGTGGGGCCCCAGGTTGTCCGTGTCCAGGGGATGGTCTTCTATGCGGAGGTCTCTTGGGCCGTACAGCATGGCGATTTTCATGTATTCAGCTCCGGTCCTGTGGTCGTGTTGGTCTCGTGGCCGCGTCCAGCCGCATCTGTCTTACTCCCAGTCGTCTCATTAAGGCCGTGTCAGGCCGACAGGGCGGAAAGACAGCGGTCATACACCTCGAATCGTTCTCCCTCGGCTTCTTCCGGGTCCACCAGCTTGAGCCAGAGCGCGCTGCCGGGCCTGGCCGAGGCATACGACCTGTGGCTGCCGATCACGGAGGGATCCTCGCCGTGCCAGGCGACTTCCCCCTCCTGCATGTAGATGAATTCCCCGCGGTACCGATCCACGATGTCCTTCCGGTGATCGCGGTAGAACAGGCCCTGTTCGCAGGCCGTGCGCCGCAGGGTATGGATCAGTTCGGGCGCTTCGTCGATATCAGAGTCGAAGTGCGCAACCGGGGATTGGACATCGCTTTCGAAATCGATTTCGTCCAGGTCTACCGTGCCGAAACCCCGCTGCGCGGCCACCAGGAGATGATTCCGGTCGCGGCGGAAGGGAGGCTGAGGCCAGTCGGAGGCCGGATCGTGTCCCATCAGATAGGCGCCGCAGGCATCGGTGGCCGTGATCTGGTCGCCGGCGATCAGCACGTCGCCCACGCGTCCTTCACCGCCCCACTCTCTTCCTTTCTGGCCCACGAGCCCGTCGATGATGTTCAGGCAGGGATTCGTGATCATGGCCAGGTCGGGGAGGACATAGGACAGTCTGATGGCGTGATGAAAATACGTACGAACCCGTCCCCCGGGGGGTATGATGGGCGGAAGCCCGAAGAGGTTCTTCATGCACAGCGTGATGCCCATGAAGGAGTGATTCTTCATCTTCGCCACGGATATGACTTCGTCCGCGTCCTCGAATACACCGCTCAGGATGTACCGGTCGAACATGTTTCCGCCGCCCGGCACCTCGTAGGCCGCCCAGGGCGGACGGTTCGAGTCGTCGTACCTGACGTCGAAATCCCGGAGATGGTGCGCGTAGTTGAACTCGTCCGGCGTCAGTTTGTCCATTGCATAGGGATTTGTGTCCGTCGCGTAGATCTCGGCGCCGGTATGTTCACGCAGCAACTGCAGCACGGCCCGGCAGACCGCGTCATCGACCAACTCCTGTCTGCGCCCCTTGAAACGGACGATGTTGTCCATGGGTTTCATCATATTGAACTTGATCACGATCCTGCGGGCTCTCCCGATGCGCGCCCAGGACTCCGCAAGCGGTGCCGTGATGCGTTTCAGCGTCTCGTAAACGCCGTCGTAATCCACCCGGTGGTCGCAGGCCGCGGCTCGGACGGTGTAGCGTTTTTCGGGCATGTCATGTTCTCCGCAGTGGTTCGGCAGACAATGGATTGGCGAATACTGATGCAATATATAGCCGGTAAAGGCGATTACAAGGGTAATCACCGGCCTGGCGCCTCCCTGGAATCAAGGCCTGCATCCTAATTTAAAGGGGCATGCGTTTTGGGTTGTATTATTACTTTCGATGTGTCATATTGAAGACCCCTTTGTCCTGTGATGCACTCTTGGCGATTTCGAAACGCCCCGGCAACACGACGTGTCCGCGGCCAGCATGAACTGCCTGGCCAGGCGCCGCGGCTACCAGGAAGGTAATTCCGGACTTGAACGTTCTTCGTAAATTCGTGCGGTTCGTGGACGCGCTTAACGAACGAGTCGGCACGGTCGTTTCCTGGTTCACGACCCTGCTCGTGTTGACCGTCTGTCTCGACGTATTCACCCGATATTTCCTGCGCAGGAGCAGCGTGGCGGTGCAGGAGCTGGAGTGGCATTTCTTCGCGGTGATCTTCCTGCTCGCCTCGGCCTGGGCCCTTAAACACAACAAGCACGTCCGCGTGGACGTGCTGTACATGAACTTCAAGCCCCGGAACCAGGCCCTCGTCAATCTTATCGGCAGTCTGTTGTTTCTGCTTCCCTTCGCGGTGATCGCGATCTGGAGTTCCCAGAATTTCGTCCTGAATTCCTTCCGGATCGGCGAGGTTTCACCGGACCCAGGCGGACTTCCCGCACGCTACATCCTGAAAGCCATGATCCCCATCGGCTTCTCGCTGATTCTGCTGCAGGGACTGGCCCTGGCGGCCCGTTCCTTCGACCGGTTCATACACGGCGGGGAAGATCCCTCGGGCGAAACGGATGAGTCGCCCCCGAGGGGGCTTTCGGCCAGGGAGGAGGACGCGGTTTGACCGAAGCGATGCCTCTCATCCTGTTTGCGGTCCTGTTCCTGCTGCTCCTGTTGGGGTACCCGGTCGCCTTCACCCTGGGCGGCGTGTCCGTGCTCCTCGGGCTGATGACCTTCGGCGCGGATTTCTTCAACCTGCTGCCCCTGCGCATCTGGGGCGTCATGACGAACTACGTCCTGCTCGCCGTGCCGCTGTTCGTCTACATGGGCGTCATGCTGGAGAAATCCGGCCTGGCCGAGGATATGCTGGAGACCATGGCCCTGCTCTTCGGCCGGCTGCGGGGCGGACTCGCCGTGGCGGTGGTGATCGTGGGCGCCTTGCTGGGCGCGTCAACGGGCATCGTGGGGGCGACGGTCGTGACCATGGGTCTGCTCAGCCTGCCCACCATGCTCAGGCGGGGTTACAGTCCCCAGGTGGCAACGGGCACGATCGCCGCGTCGGGGACGCTCGGCCAGATCATTCCGCCCAGCGTGGTGCTCGTGCTGCTCGGGAGCATCCTGAACGTGTCGGTGGGCGACATGTTCATCGGCGCCGTCATCCCGGGCGCCATCCTCGTGGGCATGTACCTGGTCTGGATCTCCATTGTCGCCATGTTCAAACCCACCGAAGCCCCGGCCATGCCCGCCGAGGAACTGGCCGCGTTCCGGGAGAGCGGCATGTTCAGGAAGATCATCCGGGCCTTCCTGCTTCCCCTGGGCCTGATGACCGTCGTGCTGGGCTCCATCTTCGCGGGCATCACTTCGCCCACGGAAGCGGCGGCCGTCGGCGCGCTGGGCGCGACCCTGCTCACCGTCTTCCAGGGCAAATTCTCCTATGAAACGCTGAAGGAAGTCATGAAGGAATGCACGCATATCACGTGCATGGTCTTCTTCGTGCTGGTGGGCGCCGAGGCCTTCGGACTGGTGTTCCGGGGCATGAAGGGCGACGCGTACATGACGAGCCTGATCATGGACGCCAACCTGAGTACCTACGCCTTCCTGGCCCTGGTCCTCGTCATGATCTTCATCGCCGGCTTCTTCATAGATTTCATTCAGATCACCTACATCATCGTGCCGGTCGTTACGCCCATTTTCATCGCCTTCGGGGTCGATCTGCTCTGGCTCGGCATCCTGATCGCGGTGAACCTGCAGACTTCTTTCCTCACGCCGCCCTTCGGGTTCTCCCTGTTCTACCTGAAAGGGGTGGCGCCGCCCGAAGTGCAGACCCGGCACATCTACCGGGGTATTCTGCCCTTTATCGTGATCCAGCTCATCTGCCTGAGCCTGCTGGTCTACACGCCGTACCTCGCCACGTGGCTGCCGAGCCTGCGCTAGGTTTCAGTATCCGATCGCGCATCCGTCCTTGCGGGGCTCCGACGCGCCGTGCAGCATGCCGGTTTCCGGGTCGATGCGTATCGCCTGGTAGCCGCCGTAACCGTGGGCAGATCGGGAAATCCGATGGCCCTTCTCCTCGAGACGGCGGAAGGCTTCCTCGGTGATGCCGTCTTCCACGTTGACCCTGCCCCCGCCAGCCTCCATGGGGGTGCCGGTTGGTTCGGCCGAACCGAAGTGCTGAAAGCGCGGGGCGTCGCCCGCTTCCTGAACGTCCATGCCGAAATCGATCATGTTGCACAGGACCTGCGCGTGTCCCTGCGGCTGCATGGCTCCGCCCATCAGGCCGAAGGTGAGCCAGGGCCGGCCGTCCCGCGTCACCATGGCGGGGATGATGGTATGGAAGGGCCGCTTGTGGGGAACGAGGGCGTTGCGGTGCGCCGGATCCAGGGAAAACAACTGTCCCCTGTTCTGAATCGGAAACCCGGTACGTTCCGGGACGATACCCGATCCGAATCCCCGGAAGATGCTCTGGATGAACGAAACCGCGTTGCGGGCTTCGTCGACCACGGTCATGTAGGCCGTATCCCCGTGCTGCAGGATGGGATCGCCGGCCGGGACATTTATGGCCGCCCGGCTCCGATCGATGCGTCCGCGCTGCCTGTCGGCGTAGTCTTTTGACAGCAGGGCCTCGACGGGCACGTCGGCGAAGGCGGGATCGGCGTAGAACACCGCGCGGTCGGCGTAGGCGAGTTTCTTGGCTTCGATCTGCAGGTGCAGCGTTTCCGCCGACAGGCAGCCCGTTTCCGCGAGGTCGTAGCCTTCCAGGATGTTCAAAATCTGCAGGGCGGCGATGCCCTGCCCGCTCGGCGGCAGTTCCCAGACCGTATGGCCGCGGTAGTCCACGCAAACCGGATCATCCCAGGTCGATACATGGTCCCTGAAATCCTCGGGGCTGAACAGTCCGCCGACGTCCCGTGAACAGGCCACGATGGCATCGGAGATTTCGCCGTGGTAGAATGCGTCGCGTCCGCCGCCCGCCAGGAGGCGGTAGGACCGGGCCAGGTCCGGATTCCGGAACACCGCGCCGGGTTGAGGCGCCCGGCCGCCGGGCAGGTAGACCCGGACGGACTCGGGCCAGGGCGTCAGCAGCGGCGTGGATCCCGCCCAGTCCCGCGCGATGATGTCCGAAACGGGGAAGCCGTTCTCCGCGTATGAGATGGCAGGTTCCAGCACTTGTTCCAGGGACATCGTTCCGAAGCGATCCAGGAGGCGGGACCAGCCGTCGACGCAGCCTGGCACGGACCAGTTGAGCGGCCCGGTGCCGGGTATGTAGTCGTGTCCCAGCCCGGCGTAGTAGTCGATCGTGGCCGCGTACGGCGCCCTTCCGCTCGCGTTGAGGCCGGTCATCTGGCCGCTTTCGGCCTCCCAGACGATGGCGAACAGATCGCCGCCGATACCGCAGGACATGGGCTCCACCACGCCGAGGGCCGCGTTGACGGCGATGGCGGCGTCAATGGCGTTGCCGCCCGCTTTGAGGATATGGATGCCCGCCTGGGCGGCCAGTGGCTGGCTCGTGGCCACCATGCCCCCGGGCGCCATGACGACCGAGCGCCGCGAGTCTCGGTAGGTGTAGGGATCGTATCGCATGGTCTGCGTTGTTGCTCCGGTCAGAGGGTGATCAGCGGAAGAACGTCTCGGCATTGTGCCGGGGCAGATATCCGATCTCTTCGTTCGGCGTCTGAATGTCGAAAATGTTGTAGGTGTTGTCGGAAATGACGAAGTAGTGCCGTCCTGGGGGCAGCGTGCCGTTGCGATGGGCCGTGTAGGCGGCGTGGACCATGGCCGCCGCATCCTGCTGATGGCACCAGACGGCGAAATACCCTCGTTCCTCCACGATGGGCGTGTTGGCGGGGTTCACGCCGCCCCAGCGGACCGCCAGCGCGCTGCCGCCCCGGTCTGCCGCCCGTTCCACCCATGTCTCGACATAGGCCTTTTCGCGGCCGTAGTCGTTGATCGGGCAGGCGGGCAGGTGGGCGGAGATCGGCGAAGGCCAGCTTTCAATCTCATCGAAATTCCTTTCCGCGATCGACGCGTACGCGCCCGATTCGAAGAAGCGATAGGCGTCGTCGACGGCGTGCACGGAGCTCGAGCCCACGATCAGGGGCCTGTGGTCCAGCGCCAGCACCGATTCGAACACCAGGTCCGTCATCCGGTTCATCGCGGCAAGATCGCCCTGCCGGGCCAGGTAGACGACGAGATCGAATCCGGACAGCATGTCCCTGAATCTGTCCGGCTCTTCGACGATGTTCATATCGACGAACCGCCCTTCAGAGCGGCCCTCGGCCCTGTCAGGCGCCCCGGGCAGGTCGATGGAACAAAACCGGTATCTCCCGTCCAACCCCGGCAGGTACGTCCTGAGTCCGGAACCGATCGTCCCCCTGCCCCCGATGAGCAACGTGTTGAATTCCAAGTCGGTATCCTCAGTAGGCTTCCAGGTAGAGCGATTTTATTTCGTCGGCCGTGGGTACGCGCGGATTGTTCTGCGGACTCCCCGACGCGAGGGCGTCCTCGGCCATCTTGTCCAGCGCCCCGGTCAGGTCCTCTCTGGATATGCCGCAGTCCCGCAGTCCCGGGATTTCGACGGTATCATTCAGTTTCTGCAAACCGTGAATGAGCATATCACAGGCCTTCGACGTTTCATCCCCTTCCCCCGCCCAGCCGAGCTTCCGCGCAAGGACGGCGTACCGTTCAGGTGCCGCCGCCACGCTGAAACGGGTGACGGCCGGCAGCAACACGGAGTTGCTGAGTCCGTGGGGAAGATGGAAGACCGCGCCGAGCGGCCTGCTCATGCCGTGCACGAGACAGACCGAGCTGTTGGCGAAGGCCATGCCGCCCAGGGAGGCGGCTTCCATCATGCCCTTTCGGGCCCCGTGGTCGCCGGGCTCCTTCCAGGCCCGAACCAGGTTTCTGCCGACGAGGTCGACACAGGTCAGCGCGAGCGCGTCCGTCATCGTGCCCGCCTTGCGCGATACGTACGCTTCGATCCCGTGGGTCAGCGTGTCCACGCCTACGTTGGCCGTCAGCGGCCGGGGCATGGACAGCGTCAGCGTATAGTCGACAAAGGCCGCCGTGGGCAGAAGATGGGCGTCCAGCATCATCATCTTTACGTTTCGCCGCGTATCCGTTATGACGGACACCCGGGTCATTTCGCTGCCCGTGCCGGCCGTCGTGGGGATGGCGAACAGCGGAATGCCCGGCCGGGGTATCCGGTGATAGCCCGCATATTCGGAAAGGGGACCGTCGTTGGCGGCCATGACCGCGATGCCCTTGCCCGCGTCGATGCTGCTTCCGCCACCCACGGCAATGACCCCGTCGCAACCGTTTTCCCGGAGGATCGCGAGTCCTTCCTCGACGTTCGCATCCGTCGGATCGGGCGTCACGCCGCCATAGACATGGGTTTCGATCCCCGCCTGCCGGCACTGAGCCGCGATGCGGTCGGGCAGGCCCTGCTCGACCAAGTAGGGATCGGAGACCACCAGTATGTGCCTGAGTCCGGCGCGAACGGCCTGGGGGGCGGCTTCGTCGCATGCGCCCGCCCCGTTGATGATGATGGAGGGGATGTTGATCTGTATGGGAGCGGCCATCGTCAGGTAACTCCCTTGATGACGCCGCTGTACCGCTGGAAGGTTCCGGACGTTACCACCGCGCGCAGGGCACGCACGGCGGCGTGCAGTTCTTCGAACGTCGTGTAAAGCGGAGCGATGCCCAGCCGTATGTTGTCGGGCATGCGGAAATCGGTGATGACCTTTTTCTCCTCCCTGATCGCCTGGTCGATACGATATCCTTCGGGGTGGCCGAAAGAGACGTGCGACCCCCGGCGTGCGCCGTCCCGGGGTGAATTCAGCGTGAATCCAAGGGGCTTCAGTACGGATTCCCAGAGGGAAATCAGGTACTCGGACTGACTGAGCGACTTTGCGCGGATGGGGTCCATGCCGGCCTCGAGCGCGAGGTCCACGCCGGGTTCGATCATGGCCAGGGACAGGACGGGCGGCGTCCCCGTGAGATAGCGGTCTATGCCGGCCGCCGGCTCGAATTCGGTATCGAAATAGAACTGTTTCCTGTGGCCGAACCAACCTGTGATCGGGTTGATCAGCCGGGACTGCAGGTCGTTCCGCACGTACAGAAAAGCCGGGGCGCCCGGTCCGCCGTTCAGGTACTTGTACGTGGAACCCACCGCCAGGTCGACCCCCGTGTCGTGGCACGTCATCGGCACGACCCCGGCGGAATGGCTCAGGTCCCACAGGATCAACGCGTTCCGGTTGTGGGCGATTTCCGTGATCCGCTCCATGTCGTACATGTAACTGGACTTGTACATGACGTGGGAAAGAAGCACCAGGACCGTATCTTCGTCGATGGCCCGGTCCAGGGCGTCTTCGGACACGGCGAAGCCGTTATCGACGGGGAGGACGACCATTTCGTACGCGGGATCGACCAGGTCGGCCACGGCCTGCAGGATATAGATGTCGGATGGGAAATTGACGCTGTCGGTTACGATCTTTCGCCGACCCGGGCGCTCCTTGAGCGCGCCGGCGATCAGCTTGAACAGGTTGACCGAAGTCGAGTCGGCAATGATCACCTCGTCGGGCAGGGCGCCGATCAGTCCGGCCAGCTTGGCTCCGATACGCCTGGAAAGGCCCATCCATTCGTCGTTCCACGCCCGGATCAGCCGGTTTCCCCACTGTTGCCTCGTCAGCCGGTCCATCAGGGCGATGGCGTCCTTCGGAACCCGCCCGAGGGAATTGCCGTCCAGGTAAATCAGATCGGGGTCGTCGATCTGAAAGCGGTCCCGGAATCCGTTCAGGCTGTCGCAGCGGTCCAGTTTTCGCGCGCGTTCGAACGAAATGTCGTAATCCAAACGCCTACCTCTTCACTTCGGGCAATGAGGCGGGAATGCGTCTTACAGGGACGGCGGATCAGGAAAGACGGAATGTAAAAGGCGGGGGAGGGAAGGACAAGAGGAATGTCAGATACGGCGCGCGCGGCGGATATTCATCTGCTGGCCTGGCTGGCCCGCTCGTCCGTGTCCAGGGAACGCGGCTGGGTGTCGAAGATGTTCAGGTCCGCAAACGCCATCACCCGGGCCAGCGTTTCCCGTCCCCGCATCATCAGGGAATGGGCATCCGGGGCGTCTTCGGCACAGAACCCCGTCGCGTCGAGGTCGACGGCATCCGCGAGGTAGAGTGCCCGTTCGCAGTGAAACTGCTGCGAAACGACGATAACCCGGTCCAGTCCGAACACCTTCTTCGCCCGGAATACGGAATCCAGGGTCCGGACACCGGCGTAGTCGAGCATGATATAGTCTTCCGGCACGCCCAGTTCGATCAGGTCGCGCTGCATCGCGGTCGTCTCGTCGTAGTACCGCGTGGAAGCGTCCCCGCTTACCAGGACGGCACGGATTCTACCGGCGTGAAAAAGCTCGGAAGCAGCCTCGATGCGCGCGCGATAGTAGCGGTTTACATTGCCCTCGGCGTACTTGGAAGTGCCCAGGACGAGCGCTACCTGGCACTCCGGCGTATCGTCGACGAGATAGTACAGGCGTGCGGAGGCGTTACGGGTGATGGCGAAGTCGTTTACCAGCATTGCAATGACGACAATCGCTGCGAGGGAGGCCAGGGCTTTCGCCCATGCCGAAAGGGAGCGAACAGCGGGTTTGCTTGGCATCGAAACAGACGGTTTCTGGGGAAAAGAAGCTTTCTGAGAAGAAGGACCGGGGTTATACTAACATACTAGTGGCCCGGTGGCATACCGTCAAGCGATTAACCCGGAGTGGAAGACCATGCTCATACCTCTGTTGATATGGCTGCTCCCCTTCGCGACGGCGGACATCCTGCAGGACGGGGCAGGCGATGGGCCGCACAGGACCGTTCTATTTTATGGCAACAGCCTTACGACCGGCTTCGGGATCGACCCGGACAAGGCCTATCCCCAACTGATCCAGGAGAAGATCGACGGGCTCGGCTGGTCCGTCAGGGTAATCAATGGAGGGGTGGGCGGGGAAACATCGGCGGGCGGCTTGAGCCGCATCGACTGGGTGCTTCAGAACCGGGTGGACGTATTTGTCCTCGAGCTAGGCGGGAACGACGGGCTGCGTGGCGTGGATCCCCGGACCACGCGACGGAATCTGAGAGCGATCATCCGCCGCGTCCGCGACCGGTACCCCGAGGCGAAGATCATCCTCGCCGGCATGCAGGCGCCCCCCAATATGGGACAGCGCTTTGTGACCGAATTCAGGGAGATGTACCCGGCACTGGCGGAATCGGAGCGTGTTTCACTGATTCCCTTCATACTCGAAGGTGTCGGCGGTATACCGGAACTGAACCTGCCCGACGGAATTCACCCGACGGCCGAAGGGCACGCCATCATGGCGGAGAACGTATGGAAGGTCCTGAAGCCTGTCCTCGAAGACCTCCGTCCCTGACCCGTTCAGACCTCCGCGCGAAGCACTTCAAGCGGGGACTGCTTGTAGATACCGGCGCTTGCGGCCATGCCCACCAGGATGGTGATTGACGCGATCCCGCCGACCACGGCCAACACGGGGATGAAGGCCGGCACGTAGGAGATGTTGAAGACGAAAACAGCCAGGATCCACGTGGCGGCAAAGGCCAGGACAACTCCCGTCAATGCACCGATAACGCCCAGGAACAGGTACTCGATCGTCATGATCTTCAAAACCTGGTTCCGTGAGCCGCCGAGGGTCTTCAGCAGAACGCTCTCCTGCATCCGCTGCAGCCGGCTGTTGGTCACGACGCCCACCAGGACGATTACCCCCGTGAATACGCTGAACAACGCCATGAAGCGGACGATGAGGGACACCTTGCCGAGGATGTCGTTCAGCGTGCCCAAGATGAGGCTCAGGTCGATCATGGATACGTTGGGAAACCGGCTCACCGTTTCCTGCTGAAAGCGCGCGGACGTCTGCGGATCGTCGATACGCGTCACGACCACGTGGAACTGGGGCGCCTCTTCCAGTACGCCTTCCGGGAAGACCACGAAGAAGTTGGGCTGCACCCGCTGCCAGTCTACGGCCCTCACGCTCCCCACCGTGGTTTTCACCGGTACGCCCTGTACGTCGAACACCACCTCGTCGCCGATTCCCAGCTTGAGCCGATCGGCGATGCCCTTTTCCATGGATACGAGTATGGAATCGTTCCCGGCTTCGACGCGGGGCTGCAACGACCCTTCGAGGAGCGTTTCCGCATCTTCCAGGTGGCCCCGGTAGGTCGAACGGTATTCCCGGCGCAGCGCCCAGCGCGGCGCCCGTTCCGTGGAATCCGACATCACCTCCGCGATCGTCCGCCCCTTCAGACCCGCCAACCGCATGCTTACCACGGGCGTCTGCTGCATGACCGGCAGCTCGTTGCGTCGCATCGACGCCAGGATGTCCTCCCGCTGGCCGGGTTGTATGTCGAAGAGGACCAGGTTGGACTGCCTGTCCCCGCCGACCTGGGTAATGTGTCCCACGAGGGAGAACTGCAGGAGGTACAGCGTCGTGATCAGGAAGGCGCCCAGCCCGAGGGCGACGACCATGGTAACGGTCTGGTTGTCCGGCCGGAAGAGATTGGCCAGTCCCTGCCGCCAGACATAGGGCCACGTAGCCGGTACGAGGCGGCGGGCCAGCGAAATAAGGCCCCGGGCAACCAGGCTGAGAAGCAGGAAGGCGCCGATCAGCCCTCCCGCGAATCCGACGCCCTGCGGCCACTCGCGGGTCTGACTGACGGCGAAGAGCACGACGCCGGCGATAAGCACCGCGATCAGCGCGATGCGCCGCGGGTCCGTTTTCCTGCGCGACGGTGTTTCAACGGAAGAGCGCAGCGTGAGCAAAGGTGAGATATCCCTGATCGCGAGGAGGGGCAGGAGGGCGAACAGAAGCGCCATGAGCAGCCCGAGGCCCATCCCCTGGAGCAGCGGAAGCCAGGTAAACCCCACCACCAGTTCGAAGGGGACGAAGTCCTGGATCAGCGCGGGCAGTATGCCGAGTACGAGATAGCCGACGGCCGCGCCGATGGCGGATCCGATCACGCCGATGGCCACGGCCTGGATGACGTACACCGCGAAAGTGTGCCGTCCTTCGGCGCCCAGGCATCGCAGCACGGCGATGGTGCCCCGTTTTCGCCGTACGTAGGTATGGATGGCGCTGGCGACGCCCACGCTGCCGAGGATCAGGGCGATGAACCCGCTCAGGTTGAGAAACCGGTAGAGATTGCCCAGGGACCGTTCCAGGCCCGCCTGGCGGTCGCTTACGGTGTCCCAGTCCATACCGTATCGGGCCGCCGTGTCCGTGCCGTAGGTCTGCGCGAGTTCGTCCGCGTCCACCTCGTCGTCAAATCGGAACAGGGCCCGGTAGGTCACGCGGCTGCCCGGCTGGATCAGACCGGTGGACGCAAGCTCGGACATGGGAATGTAGACCCGGGGGCCGATCGCGCTCATCGCCGCGGTTTCGCCAGGTATGCTGACCAGCCGGCCTGAAATCTCGAGCGTGCTCAGCCCGACGCGGATCGAGTCGCCGACCTCCACGTCGTGCTGGATCATCAGGTTGTCGTCCACGAGGGCCGTGCCGTCGGTTCTGAACTCCCGTGCGGCGGTGGGGGGGACCGTTTCCAATGCGCCGTAGTAGGGGAACTCGCCCTCGAGCGCCCGTACATTAACCAGGCGTGATGATTCCGATCGCGGGAAGACGACCATGGAGGCGAAACTGAACTGACGCGACTGCTCGCCGCCCAGGTTCCGGAGGAAGACTTCGGCCGAATCCGAGAAGGCCGTCCGGGAGTTGATGTCGAGGTCGGCGCCGAGCAGGGCCTTGGACTCCACGTCGATCGCGGCCGCCATGCTGTCGCCCAGGGTCCGGATCGATACCAGGGCGGCGGTGCCCAGGATGATGGACGACATGTACAGGAGCAGGCGCCGCCGGTAGGTCCGGCTGTCCCGCCAGGCCATATTGAGCAGCCAGCTTGTCCGTATCGGCGTTCTGTCGGATTCGGGAGGTGCGCCCATGGCTACGCGTCGGGGGAAAGGGACAGGGAGGGGGCCGCCGGGAAACCGGTGTGCTCCGGATGGTAGTCTTCGACCATGCGGCCCCCGCTCAGCCTGATGATGCGGCGGGTCCTCCGCGCCAGGTCGAGGTTGTGGGTCACGGTGACCAGGGTCGTCCCGGATTCCTCGTTCAGTTCAAACAGCAGGCTTTCCACCGTGGCGGCCGTCTCGGCGTCGAGATTGCCCGTGGGCTCGTCCACGAAGAGGAGGGCCGGACGGTTGATGAATGCCCTGGCCATGGCGACCCGCTGCTGTTCGCCTCCGGACAGCTGGACCGGGTAGTGTGTGGTCCGGTCCGACAGTCCCACGCGGTCCAGGAGTTCCTCTGCTCGTCGGTATACCCCCTTTTCGCCGCGCAGTTCCGCCGGGACCATGACGTTCTCGAGACTGGTGAGGGTCGGGATGAGCTGGAAATTCTGGAAGACGAAGCCTACGTGCCGGTTACGGACGCGGGCCCTTTCATCTTCATCGAGATCGTCCAGCACGATGCCGTTCAGCGAAACGGATCCCGACGTCGCCCGGTCCAGGCCGGCGCAGAGGCCGAGCAGCGTCGTTTTCCCGCTGCCGGACGGTCCGATGATGGCCAGGGAGTCGCCCGGCATCAGGTCGAATTCGACATCGCGCAGAACCGTCAGCGTCCCGTTGCCGCTTGCATAGGTCTTGCACAGGCCCCGGACCGCCAGGATGGGGTGTTCGCTCATGGTGTCGCCTCTTCTCCTTCCCCACTGTCCGTTTCCCCCAGAGCCGGTCCACGTCCCAGTACCTGCAGGAGACGGTCCGGATAATCCGTCATGATGCCGTCTACGCCGTGATCGACATGGCGTTTCATATCCGCTTCCTCGTTGATCGTCCAGACATACACGTCCACGTTGTGCCGGTGGGCGCCCGAAACGAACCGGGTGCTAACCAGGGTCAGGTCCTGAAACCTGGGGGGTACCTGCATCGTTTCACCCCCGGGAACGAAGGCGAATCCGAGTCCCAGGGAGTTCAGCACCCAGAAGCGGAGTACCTCGCCGGCCGTGGACGACGTCGCGATCCCCGGGTTGTTCTCCCGGATGTATCGGACGGTTTCGGACTGAAAGGAGGCAATGACCTTGCGTTCCGGGTACGGACTCTTCGCGATAACCTCGGAAAAACGGGCCCTGGCGGTTTCGGAAACTTCCTTCAGCTCGATGATCATCCGCGTATCGGGTAGCGCGGTCAGGACCTCCTCCAGAGAAGGTACCCGCAATCCCATGCCCCGGAACGGAAAGCTCGCGCCGTCGTCGGTCCACCTGTACCCCGCGTCCAGTTCCCGCAGTGCTTCCCAGGTCATCTCGTCGACTCGGCCCGAGCCGTCGGTCGTGCGCTCGACCGTGGCGTCGTGGATGACTACCAGTTCGCCGTCGCGGGTGGCGTGGACGTCGAATTCAAGGGCGTCCACACCCATTTTAGTCGCGTTCCGAAATGCGAAGAGGGTGTTTTCAGGCCACAGCCCCGCGCCGCCGCGGTGGGCGATGGCCAGGAGCTGATCAGTTGCCGTAAACGAGTGTACAGGCATGGGACGGGTCACTATCGCTGAATATGCCAAGACCGCGACAAGCACGGCCGCACCGGCGACCGCGAGCCGAAGGAGCCATTTAAAGATGAATCGAAGCATTTAGCAACCGCGGTTGGAGTTACAGGGGCCAGTCCCGAAGGATGCGTTCCACTTCTTCGGCGTGGTTGCTTTCGTCGCGAATCATGTCTTCCAGCTGGACCATGAGTCCGTAATCGCCGTACTCTTCGGCTTCGGACCGGCGCTGCACGTACCGCTTGACGATCGTGCGTTCGTCCTCCAGCATGGTCTCCAGGTTCTCCCGATTCGAATCACTTACTTTTATAGGCCGCGGCACGGTCGTGGGCTCGCCGCCGAGCACCACGATCTTGTCGGCGAGATACTGCGCGTGCAGCTGCTCGTCCGGCACCTCGTCGAGGAAGAACTTGGCCAGTTCGGGCCGGTAGGGACCGCTGGCCTTGGCCGCGTAGATGGTGAACTGGATGATCGCGCCCAGTTCGGCCGCCAGGTCTCCGTTCAGGTTGTCAATCAGGGTCTGCTTGTCCACGGTTTCCTCCTCCTTTGTACCTCGTCGTTCATTTGACACGTGGAAATGCGTTCTCCTGCGTTCTTAATCCATGTTACGCATTGCAGCGGACGGATACAACACGTTCGTCTCAATCTGCCGGCCTTTGAGCGGAAGGAGTCATGTTTTCGAACAGGCCTCACGCCATTTCGAGTACCGCCTTGACCACGCCGCTTTCCGGATCGAGCCACGTGGGAAAATCCACAAGCATTTGTTCCGGTCCGGCCGTGTGGGTAATCCAGGGCGAAGTGTCGATCCGGCCGGCCTCGATATGCCCGATGACCCGCCGCAGGTCGACGGCGCGGGCGTTCCGGCTGCTCAGCAGGGCCATCTCCCTTCGGTGGAAACCGGGGCCGTCGAACGTGATCTCCGAACCGGTGATGCCCACGTAGACCAGGCGCCCGCCGTTGGAAACGTAATCGTGGGCCCGCATCATGGACCCGGCGTGGCCGGTGGCGTCGAAGACGGCCGTGGGCAGTTCGCCGCCCAGTATACTTTGCAGTTTCGACCGCACGTCCGCGGCGCCGGAAATGACTTCGAAGAGGTCGTAGCGCCGTCTGCAGAATTCGATGCGCCGCTCGCTGATCTCCAGCAGGATCACGCGCGCACCGGCCAGGCGGGCGAAGGTCAGCACCGACAGGCCGATGGGGCCGGCGCCGATCAGCAGGACCGTTTCCCCTTGTTCGACCGCCGCGCGGTCCACGGCGTGGGCGCCGATGCCCAGCGTTTCCACCAGCGCCAGCTGCTCGAGGGACAGGACGTCAGAGCGGAGCAGCTTCTCGCCGGGGAGCGTCAGGACGTCCCGCATGCCGCCGTCCACGTGTACGCCCAGGACGTCCAGGTTCGCGCAGCAATTCGTCTTGCCCATGCGGCAGGGCACGCAGTCGCCGCAGTCCATGTAGGGCACGACGGCGCATTGGTCGCCGGGATGGACGTGGGTCACGCCTCCTCCCGTCGCGATGACCTCCACCCCCAGTTCGTGCCCGAGGATGCGGGGGTAATCGAAGAAGGGCTGCGTGCCCTCGAAAGCGTGCAGGTCCGTGCCGCAGATCCCGACCCGTCGAATGCGCACCAGGACCTCGCCGGGACGGGGCGGCGTGGGCTCGGGGGTATTCTCCAGTACGAAACGGCCGGGTTCTTCGAGTACTATGTCAGGCATAGGGCTGGACTCGCTTTCAGTCGAGCAGGACGGACAGCAGGGGCGGTTTCCGCTGAAACTTCTCGACGTACGCTTCGAAGGTCGGCACGAGCCGCAGTCTTACCTTGGTTTCGTGCTCTACCGCGATGGATTCGAGCCGGTGGTCCAGGAAAGGATTCCGGAACCGCTCGATGCAGGCTGCAGCGAAGGACCGGGCGTCTTCCACCGCGTCCGGCAGCGCCGGCACGATTTCTTCCAGCATCAGGTCCCGCAGCCAGGGGCCCGTTTCAGCATGGTCCACCGCCTCCCGGACGGTCCGGATGCCCAGGGGCATGGCCCGGCACACCAGCGCCGTGTGGGCGCCGTTGAGCACTCTCACCTTGCGCAGCGCGTAGGGACGGACGTCTTTCGTCCGCACAACGGCCGGATGTTCGATGAACGGAGCGGCGTCCGGCCGGTCCTCCAGGGCCCAGAAGGCGAAGGGTTCGGTCAGCGCCAGAAGGCCATCGCCGTGGGGATTGGGAAAACCCGGCGGCGGTTCGATGGTAATCCGGTCCACGAGCGTATGCAGCCAGGTCACCTGACCTTCCATCCACTCCAGGAAGCCGTCCCCGAGACGCCGTTTCCGGGCCAGTATCCGCATCAGCCGGCGCAACGCCCCCGCGTTCCCATCAATCAGTTCGCAGGGAATGACCGTCACGGGCGCGCCGCCGTTTTCATATCTATCCAGGAGCACCCCGAGCAGCTTTCCGGGAAAAGAATCGGGAGGCGAACCGTCCAGGCGTTCCGATTCCTGCACGTCGTATCCGATTTCCGAGGTATTGGAAAGAATGTATTCCGTGGAGGGATCGCGCCCCACCGCCAGTACGGCTTCCCAGTCTTCCCCGGCGCTCAGGGCCCTCGAGACGCTCTCCACCTGGATGGATTCATCGATCCGTCTGCCGTCCCGGATGCCCCGTACCCGAACTCGGTAGCGCCCGCCCTGTTCATTGAACATCTGTGCCCGACCGACGCCTGTGGACTGCACGACGACGACCCGGCCTATATTCTGCCCGGCTTGCCTGGCCTCGTGGATGAAGAGGTCGGCGAAGGCGCGGAGGAACCGGCCGCTGCCAAACTGGAGCACCGATTCAGCCGGCGTCGGCATCCGACTCCCTTCCCTTGGCCTCGTCCCACAGGGCGTCCAGTTCCTCGAAGGTGGCCCGTTCCAGGCTTTCTCCCCTGAGTTCGAGGGCGGCCTCGATGTACCGGAAACGCCGGATGAACTTGTCGTTGCTCCTTCTCAGGGCGTCTTCCGGCGGCACGTTAAGGTGGCGGGACAGGTTCACGAGGGAGAACAGCAGGTCGCCCATCTCCTCCTCGATCTTCGCCCTGTCCCCGTTCTCCAGGGCCCTGCGCACCTCGACGATTTCCTCGCCGACCTTCTCGATCACCGCTGAAACGTCGTCCCAGTCGAAGTTGACCCGGGCGACCTTCTCCTGGATGCGGTAGGCGCGGAGCAGCGCCGGCATGCCCGCCGGAAGGCCGTCCAGCACCGACCCGGGGCCTTCCTCCCCCTTCTCCTCCCGCTTGATCTTCTCCCAGTTGGTCAGCACCTCGTCGGCCGTGTCCGCCCGGGTGTCCCCGAATACGTGGGGATGGCGCCGCACGAGCTTTTCGTTTATGGCGCGGGCCACGTCATGGATGTCGAACCGCTGCTCCTCGGTGGCGATCTGCGCGTGGAAGACGACCTGTAGGAGCAGATCGCCCAGTTCATCCCGGAAGTCGCCGTCCCCGCCGTTGTCCAGCGCGTCCAGCACCTCGTAGGCCTCCTCGATCAGGTACGGCCGAAGGGTCTGGTGCGTCTGTTCCCGGTCCCAGGGACAGCCCCCTTCCGACCTGAGTTTCGCCATGATTTCAACGAGTTTTTCGAAAGGGGTCATGACCTTGCTTCAGTGAACCGGCATCAACTTGACGTCCATGACCGACTGCGTCTATAGGATCCCTATCCGCATCGGTTCCCGCGGCGGGTTAATCTACAATAAACGGTCGCACCCGG